>JBGPTG010000118.1:0-9416 GCA_041490545.1 Gammaproteobacteria bacterium | reverse complement strand
CTGGCAGACGTCGCAGGGCACGTAGATGTCGGGGAGGAAATGCATCTCGACCTTGATGACCCCGTCGCCCTGGCAGGCCTCGCAGCGGCCGCCCTTGACGTTGAACGAGAAGCGCCCCGGACCGTAGCCGCGCTCGCGCGCCACGGGAACGCCGGCGAAGAGTTCCCGGATCGGCGTGAACATCGCCGTGTAGGTCGCCGGATTGGAGCGCGGTGTGCGGCCGATCGGGCTTTGATCGACGCTGATCGCCTTGTCGAAGAATTCCATCCCCTTGATCGCGTCGTGCGGCGCCGGCTCGTGCGCCGAGCCGTAGAGTTCGCGCGCCACCGCGTGGTAGAGCGTGTCGTTGATGAGCGTGGACTTTCCCGAGCCCGAGACGCCCGTCACGCAGACGAAGAGACCGATCGGCAGCGCGAGCTCGACGTTCTTCAGGTTGTTGCCGCACGCGCCGGTCAGCCGGAAGGTGCGCGTCCTGTCGTAGCGGCGGCGCGATTGGGGAACGGGAATCGCCAGCGCTCCCGAGAGGTATTGCCCGGTGAGCGAGGCGGGGTTCCTGCGCAGCTGCTCGGGCGAACCCTCGGCGACGACGCGGCCGCCGTGCTCGCCCGCCCCCGGTCCCATGTCGAGCACGTGATCGGCCGAATTGATCGCTTCCTCGTCGTGCTCGACCACGATCACCGTGTTGCCGAGGTCGCGCAGGTGCTTGAGCGTCGCCAGCAGCCGGCCGTTGTCGCGCTGGTGCAGGCCGATCGAAGGTTCGTCGAGGACGTACATGACGCCGGTCAGTCCCGAACCGACCTGGCTTGCCAGGCGGATCCGCTGCGCCTCGCCGCCGGAGAGCGTCTCGGCGGAGCGGTCGAGCGACAGGTAATCGAGTCCCACATTGTTCAGGAACGAAAGCCGCGCCGCGATCTCGTTGACGATCTTTTCGGCAACCTGCTGCTTCGCGCCGCCGAGTTTGAGATTCGTGAAGAACTCCAGGCCCTGCTTCAGGGGCATGCCGCTCACCTCGTAGATCGCCTTGTCGGCGATCTTGACGTTGCGCGCCTCGACGCGCAGCCGCGTCCCGCCGCAGGACGGGCAGGCCCGGGTGTTGAGGAATTTGGCGAGCTCTTCGCGCACCACCAGCGAATCGGTCTCCTTGTGGCGCCGCTCGAGATTGGGGACGATGCCCTCGAAGGCGTGTTCCTTCACGATGGTGCGGCCGCGCTCGTTCAGATAAGAGAACGGGATCTTTTCGCGGGTACCGTAGAGCACCAGGGTCTGCACCGGCTCAGGCAGTTTCTCGAAGGGCGCTTCGACGTCGAACTTGAAATGCGCGGCGAGGCTGGTGAGCATCTGGAAATAAAACTGGTTGCGCCGGTCCCAGCCCCTGATTGCGCCGCTCGCGAGACTCATGCCCGGGTGGGCGACGACGCGCTTGGGATCGAAGAAGGTGATGCTGCCCAGGCCGAGGCACTCCGGGCACGCTCCCATCGGATTGTTGAAGGAGAACAGGCGCGGCTCGAGCTCGGACAACGAGTAATCGCAGGCCGGGCAGGCGAAGCGCGCCGAGAACAGATGCTCGCGGCCGGATTCCGTCTCCAGGACCAGGGCGCGGCCGTCGGCGTGGCGCAGCGCGGTCTCGAAGGACTCCGCCAGACGCTGCTTCGCGTCGGCGCGCACCGTCAGCCGGTCGATCACCACGTCGACCGAGTGCTTGACGTTCCTCGAGAGTTTCGGCATCGCGTCGATCTCGTGGACCTTGCCGTCCACCCGCAGGCGCACGAACCCCTGCGCGCGCAGTTCGGCAACGAGATCGTTCTGCTCGCCCTTGCGGCTCGCGACGATGGGCGCAAGGACGACGATCCGGGTTTCCTGCGGCAGCGCCAGCACGTGGTCGACCATCTGCGACACCGATTGCGCCCGCAGCGCGAGCCGGTGCTCCGGGCAGTAGGGCGTGCCGACCCGCGCGTAGAGCAGCCGCAGGTAGTCGTGGATCTCGGTGATCGTGCCCACCGTCGAGCGCGGGTTGTGGCTCGCCGCCTTCTGCTCTATCGAGATCGCAGGCGACAGGCCCTCGATCAGGTCGACATCGGGTTTCTCCATGAGCTGCAGGAACTGGCGCGCGTAGGCGGAAAGCGATTCGACGTAGCGGCGCTGCCCCTCCGCGTACAGCGTGTCGAAGGCGAGCGATGACTTTCCCGATCCGGACAATCCGGTGACCACGATGAGCCGGTTGCGCGGCAGATCGACGTTGATGTTCTTCAGGTTGTGCGTGCGTGCGCCGCGGATGCGTATCTGTTCCATTGACGGCCGGTGAGAAAAGGCGAACCTGATACTATACAAAATTTCCCTGTGCTCGCGCTACTTCTCCTGCGGTTCCCACCGCTGAAATGACGTCCCCGGTGGAATCGGGGCGCATGTCCCCCTTGGAATTGCGCGCGAGCCTGTCTCTCGCGTCGCTGTTCGCGCTGCGCATGCTTGGACTGTTTCTCATCCTGCCGGTGTTCGCCGTGCACGCGCCGCAACTGGCCGGCGGCGACAGCCGGGTGCTCGTGGGCATGGCCCTCGGCATCTACGGCCTGACCCAGGCGCTGCTGCAGATTCCCTTCGGCATGGCCTCGGATCGCTATGGCAGGAAGCGCGTCATCGTCGTCGGCCTGCTGCTGTTCGCCCTGGGCGGCTTCGTCGCCGCGTGGGCGACCGACATTCACGTCGTTATTCTCGGACGCGCCATCCAGGGGGCAGGTGCCATTTCCGCGGCGGTGACGGCGTTAGCCGCCGACCTCACCCGAGAACAACACCGCACCAAGGCGATGGCGATGATAGGCGGGTCGATCGGCCTGACCTTCGCCGTTTCGCTGGTGGCCGCCCCGGCGCTTTATCTTGGCATCGGCATGGGCGGAATCTTCGCGCTGACCGGCGTGCTGTCGCTCGTGGCGATCTGGGTGACCTTCGCCGTGGTCCCTGCCGAACCCGGCGGCGCGGGTGACGCAGGTGACGCCGCGCGCCGCGTCCGGGCCGGGGCGCTGGGCGAAGTGCTGCACAACGTCGAGCAGCTGCGGCTCAATTTCGGGATCTTTTCGCTGCACATGGTTCAGATGGCGATCTTCGTGGTCGTTCCCGGCGCGCTGGTGCGCTACGGCGGGCTTGCCGTGAGCGAACACTGGAAGATCTACCTGCCGGTGGTGCTCGGATCGTTCGTGCTGATGGCGCCGGCGCTGATCCACGCCGAGCGTCGCGGCCGGATGAAGTTTCTGTTCCGTGCCTCGATCGCGCTGCTGCTCGCCGTCGAGCTCGGCCTGGCCGTGTGCTTCACGAGCTTCCCCATGCTCGTTGCGCTGCTGCTCGCCTTTTTCGTCGCCTTCAACATCCTGGAGGCGAGCCTGCCTTCGCTGGTGTCGCGCGTGGCGCCGCCCGAGTCCCGCGGAACCGCGCTGGGCGTCTACAACACCACGCAGGCGCTGGGACTGTTCGCCGGGGGCGCGCTCGGTGGCTGGCTGGCCCAGCATTTCGGCGAAGAGGCAGTGTTTGTATTCGGAATCGCGGTTGTTGCGTTATGGCTGGGAGCGACATACGGAATGCGCGCACCCGGCGACGCCGTGGAGCGCGACTATCCGGTGCGTGTCGGGACGGACCCCGTGGCGCTGCGCGACCTGCTGTTGCGCGCGCGCGGCGTGCGCGATGTCAGCGTCGCGCCGGAGGAAGGCATCGCCCGGCTAACGGTGTATCCTGAATCGTTCGACGAACGGGCGGTGCGGGAAATTATTCGAGGAGGTAGCAAAGATGGCATCGGTCAATAAGGTCATTATCGTGGGCAACCTCGGGCGCGATCCCGAAACGCGTTACAACCCGGAGGGCGGCGCGATCACCAATATCTCGATCGCCACCACCGACACCTGGAAAGACAAGACGAGCGGCGAGAAGCAGGAGCGCACCGAATGGCACCGCGTCGTGTTTTTCAGCCGTCTCGCCGAGATCGCCGGGGAGTACCTGAAGAAGGGCTCGCAGGTCTATGTCGAGGGCAGCCTGCGCACGCGCAAATGGCAGGACAAGGAAGGCAAGGAGCGCACCACCACCGAGATCGTCGCAGACCGCATGCAGATGCTCGGCAGCCGCCAGGGCGGCGGCGACGCCGCCAACCGCGAAGCGAAGGAACCGGTTGCGGCGGGTGAGGACAAGCCTGCGAAGAAGGCCGGCGGCAAGTTCGACGACATGGACGACGATATTCCGTTCTAGGTTTTTCCGCGGTTTTAACCGGGTCGAGCCAACTCGACCCGGCAGCGAGGTCCGTGCCTGGCGTCATTGAACCGCCGAGTCGAAGGTCGGAGAGCTTATAATTGCCCGCTGCGGACTTTGCGGTTTCCGTCTGTCTGTTGATCCAACAGGCTGGACGTGTAGGGCCTGACCACCGAAACTGCCAATTCAAACACTGCTCATGCGATGACGAACCAAGACAACCTGGCCGTGCTTAGTGCATTCCTGCACAAGACTCAAAAGATCGATCCCGCCCTGGTGACGCCCGAGGCCTTGCTCGAGGATCTCAAGGTCGATTCGCTCTTGCTGCTCGAACTGCTGTTCGAATTCGAGGACCGGCTCGGCGTCTCGATACCGCAGGACATCGAACGACCCAAGACCGTCGGTGACCTGCTGGGGATCGTGGAGAAGCTGCAAGCCGGCAAAGGCACCTGAATGGCAGGCGCGCGGCGCGTCGCTGTCACCGGCCTGGGACTCGTCAACCCTTTTGGTGGGGACCTTGCGGACTTCTTCGGCCGGATGCTGCGCGGCGAATCCGCGATACGGCTCTTTACCCGTGAGGACACAGTAACCAGGCCGCTCGCCGTCCCGGCGGTTCGCTGCACGAATTTCGACGCCGACGCGGAGCTTGGCCGGTCTCTTTCCTACACGATGGATCGCTACAGCCAGCTCGGGACCACCGCAGCCCTTTCGGCGTGGCGCGATGCCGGGCTTCCCCGGACCAGGGACGCGCCGCGCAACGACTGGGGCGTTTCCTGGGGGACGGCTCTGGGCGGAACGCTGACGTTCGAGAGCGGCTATATCGAGCTGTTGCGCAACGGCCGCGAGCGCGTATCGCCGCTTTCGGTCGTGCTCGGAATGAGCAACGCGGCCGCCTCTCACATATCGATTCAGCTCGGCCTTGGGGCTTCCTCCGCGACGTATACGGTCGCGTGCGCCTCGTCAGCCGTCGCGATCGGCGAAGTGCTGTCGAAGATCCGCTCGGGCGAGGTAACGCTGATGGTCGTCGGCGGCTCCGAAGCACCGCTGTCCTACGGCGTAGTGCGCGCCTGGGAAGCGATGCGCATTCTGGCCGGAGGCGACGAGACATCGGCCGTGCGCGCCTGCCGTCCGTTCAGTTCCGACCGCCAGGGTCTGGTGCTCGGCGAAGGGGCGGGGGCCATGATCCTCGAGGACTGGGACCACGCGGTTCGGCGCGGGGCGAGGATTTACGCCGAATTCGCCGGG
This sequence comes from Gammaproteobacteria bacterium, assembly GCA_041490545.1. GTDB lineage: Bacteria > Pseudomonadota > Gammaproteobacteria > Burkholderiales > SG8-39 > VBDM01. The sequence goes on along the minus strand of JBGPTG010000118.1, from coordinate 3,950 downwards.
TATGGCAGCACTTCCGATCACGATCATCTCGTGCGGCCCAATGTGGATGGACAGATGCGCGCGATGCGCATGGCCATTCAGGATGGCGGTCTGACGACCGACGAGATCGACTACATCAACGCGCATGGCACGGCGACACGCGAAGGCGATCCGATCGAAATCGCCGCTATTCGCGGTGTTTTTGGATCGCGTTCCGGGGCCGTCGCCGTCAGCGCCACGAAATCGATGCATGGACACATGCTCGGCGCAACCGGAGTGATCGAGGCGATCATCACCGTGATGTCTCTGGCGTCACAGGAAGCGCCGCCGACCGCGCATCTGGACGAAGTGGATCGCGACTGCACCGGTGTACGCCACATTACCGGAGGGTCTCTGCGCGGCAGCCTGCGGGCGGCGCTGTCGAACTCTTTCGCATTCGGGGGCAGCAACACGGTGCTGGCGTTCCGCGCGGCTCATTGAATCTGCGCCCGGGCAACAGGAAATCACCGAGTCATCGTCTCCGTCATCTCGATCGGCGGCGGATTGATGTGACCTGCGAGGTTCTCAGCCGCCGGCTCGCGAGCACCGGGAGCCGCAGCAGAAAACCAAGGAACAGGCGCAGGTGCATCCAGGTCAGAAGGGCATTGTCGCGCCAGTAGTTGAAATGCGACACACCGCCCTCGTCCGGGTGGAAATACCGCACCGGCGCGGGTTTGTTGAGAGGGCGCACTCCAAGCCAGCACATTCGCACCACCGCTTCCGGATCGAAGTCGAAGCGCCGCATCCAGTGCTGCTTCCGCATCACCTTGCGCAGGGGCACGATCGGGTACACCCTGAAGCCGAACAGGGAATCGCCGATTCCCGTCCAGAGTGTTTCGAGGTTGGCCCACCAGTTGGATACGCGACGCCCCTTCACGCGCAGATTCGGCGCGCTTGCGTCGAACACCGGAACACCCAGCACCATGCAGGAGGGCTCGGCCGCGGAAGCCGCCATGAACTCGCCGATCAGCGCGGCCGGGTGCTGCCCGTCCGAATCCATCGTCAGGACGTGCGTGAAACCCGCGGCCTGGGCAAGCTCGATGCCGTGCAGGACGGCGGCACCCTTGCCGCTGTTCCTGGGCAACACGATCACCCTCAGACCTGGATCGGCCCCGGCGATCGCGCACAAGCCTTCGGCCGTACCGTCGGTACTCGCATCGACTACGACCCACACCGGGTTCCAGACACGCCGCGCAGCCTGAACCGTCTCGTAGACTCGCTCGCCGGGGTTGTAGCTTGGAATCAGGACAATATGCGTCCGGGAAGCCTCCTTCATTGGCTTTTCATAGTTCGTCGAGCTGGTTCTGCAGCTGCGCCAGGGTATCGCCGGCGGCGGCGTCCAAGCCATTCCGGAAGCCGAGCTCGGATGCAAGATAGGCTTCCAATTCCGCAATCGTCTCCCTCAAATTTTCCTTGGGCAGGAAACGTCTCCCCAGCCGGACGCGGTAGCAGACCGGCAGCGGCGGTATGCGATGAAGCGGCCAGCCCTTGGACAGAAAAGGCGAAGGGGTTTCGATCAAAACCGTCTGGATCGGAACGCCCGAACGCTTCGAGACGAGAGCCGCTCCGCCCTTCAGGCGATTGATCGGCGCTCGCCTGGTGCGCGTTCCTTCCGGGAAGAGCAGGAGTTGACTGCCGGCCCTGAGGTCCTCCACCGCCAGCGTCACTCCTCCGATAAAGTCATCGTTTCGAATGTAGCCGGCCAGGCGCGCCGAGGCTCCATAAATCGGATTGTTGATCAGGTCGGACTTCATCACGCAGGCCGCATTGGGCAGGCGCGAGACGACCATCACCGCATCCAGAAGACTGGGATGGTTGGGTGCGATGATCAAAGGTCCGGCTTCGCGCAAGGCGTCCAGCGCACGCAAATCGAAACGAAAGGCCCCGGTGGCCGCGAGGAGCCAGAGATAGCAGCGAAATCCGCAGCTGGTGACCCGCCGCCCGAGCACTCTCCCGCGTTCCTCCGACAGCAGGTGAGACAGCAGCGCCGCCACTGCGGACCAGATCAGGCACATCAAGCCGAAGACGAAGAGTCCCGAATAAATGACAAGGTATCCGTAAACGGTGCGCAGCCCTATGCGGATCATCGGGGCTGCAAATCCCTGCAGGAGCATGGCTGTCCGTCCCGTTCGCAAGACTCGACGTGTCGAAGATTCGCGATATTTCGCGAGATTGCTGCAGCAGGCGTCGAACCGCATTGCCGGCAACATGGAAAGACACGCGAATCCATCGTCACGTTGCCGGAGGATACGCTTCGTTCGCGCCTGCCGTAAGATCTGACGTGGCCGCATCAGATCCGAACCAGGGGATGAGTCCCGGCGCTGGCCGGCCTTCGCCTTTTGCCTCGCGACCAAGGTAAAATCGAAACCTCACGAATGATGCAGTGTCCGGAGATGCCATGAACACGAAACGACGCGTAGTGCTGAAGACCGGCGGCGGCCTGCTGGCGCTGGCCGCGGCTGCCGGCCTGATGCGCCCCTCGCAGGCGCTCGCGCAGGAATGGAACAAGGCGGCGTTCGGCACGCGCAGTCTGGCCGAGGTGATCAAGGCGCTCGGCGGCTCGGGTTCGACCGAAAGCGCGGAAATCCAGATCACGGCGCCCGATATCGCGGAGAACAGTGCAGTGGTGCCGATTTCGGTGGAAAGCCGCCTGGCACGGACGCAGGCGATCGCCTTCGTCATCGAAAAGAATCCCAGCATCCTCTCGGCCAGTTTCGACATTCCCGAGGGCACGGACGCCTTTGTCACGACGCGCGTGAAGATGGCCGAGACCTCGAACGTGTATGCGCTGGTGCGCGCCGACGGCAGGTATTTCCACGCCGTCAAGGAAATCAAGGTCACCCAGGGCGGCTGCGGCGGGTGATCCGGTTGCTGGGTGGACAGATGGACAAATTGCGGCAGACGCAAAAGGAGTCGTGACATGGCAGACCCGATGCGCATTCGCGCCAGCATGACCGGCGAAAAGGTCGAGGTGCGGGTGCTGATGAGCCACGAAATGGAAAGCGGCCAGCGCAAGGACGCGAGCGGCAATCTCGTCCCGGCGCATTTCATCCAGAACGTCACGGTGTCGCACGCCGGGAAGACGGTGCTGTCGGCGCAGTGGGGGCCGTCGGTGTCGAAGAACCCGTTCGTGCATTTCCGCTTCAAGGGCGGCAAGCCGGGCGAAAAGGTCACGATCAACTGGATCGACAACAAGGGCGACAGGCGCACCGATGAGGCAATAATTTCCGGTGGATAGGCGCCGGAAGGATTTCGGGGAAGAGATGGTGATGCGCGTGTTCGGCGTGATTGCGGCTGTGCTCTCGGTGCTGGTTTTTCCGGCGGCGGCGCAAGACAACACCCAGAAGGAAATCGAGCGCTACCGGCAGATGCTCGCCGAAGGCAATCCCGCCGACCTGTTCGAGGAACGCGGCGCGGAGTTGTGGAAGACCAAACGCGGGCCGAACAACGCCTCGCTCGAGCAATGCGACCTCGGCATCGGGGCAGGCGTCGTCAAGGGCGCGTATGCGCAGCTGCCGCGCTGGTTCGCCGACACCGACCGGGTGCAGGACGTCGAATCGCGCCTGGTCACGTGCAGGGCGACGCTGCAGGGATTCAAGCCCGAAGAGGTGATGAAGGACCCGTTTTCCGCGCCCGGCCGCGCTTCCGACATGGAAGCTCTGGTGAGCTACATCGCGGGGCAGTCGAAGGGCGTGAGGCTCGCGGTGCCGATCAGTCATCCGAAGGAGCGCGAGGCCTTTCGCGTCGGAGAGCAGCTGTTCTACCGCCGCGCAGGGCCGCACGACTTCGCCTGTGTGAGTTGCCACGGCGAGAACGGCAGGCGCATCCGCCTGCAGGACCTGCCGAAGCTCACCGATCCGAAGGACGCGCAGAGGATTTTCACGACCTGGCCCGCCTACCGGGTCTCGCAGGGCACGGTGCGGACCATGGAG
>JBGPTG010000117.1:0-9483 GCA_041490545.1 Gammaproteobacteria bacterium | reverse complement strand
GCGCCAGAACGGTCGGGCGCCCGATTGACGATACGATGGTGATCGCATGGGAATGCTGGAAAAAAAGAAGATCCTGGTAACCGGCCTGCTCTCCAACCGCTCGATCGCCTATGGCGTCGCAAAGGCCATGCATCGCGAGGGAGCGGAACTGGCGTTCACCTACCAGGGTGAAGGCGTGCGCGAGCGGGTGGAAAGACTGGCGTCGGAATTCGGCTCGAACCCGGTCTTTCCCTGCGATGTCGCCAGCGACGAGGAGATTGCCGCGCTGTTTGCGCGGCTCGGAGAGTCGTGGGACGGTCTCGATGGCATGGTCCACGCCATCGCCTACGTGCCGCGCGAGGCGCTCGCCGGGGACTTTCACCAGACCGTCTCTCGCGAAAACTTCCGCATCGCCCACGACATCAGTTCCTACAGCCTGGCCGCGCTGGTCAAGGGCGGGTTGCCGCTGATGCAGGGGCGCAAGGCGGCAGTGGTCGCGATGACCTATCTAGGTGCGGTGCGGGCGGTGCCGAATTACAACGTGATGGGACTCGCCAAAGCCAGCCTGGAAGCGTGCGTGCGCTACCTGGCCTTCAGCCTCGGCCCGCTTGGCATCCGCGTCAACGGAATTTCCGCCGGACCGATCAAGACGCTGGCCGCCGCCGGCGTCGGTGATTTCAACAAGTTGCTCGGCTTCGTCGAAAAGAACTCGCCGCTGCGGCGCAACGTGACCACCGAGGAAGTCGGCAACACCGCGGCATTCCTTTGCAGCGACCTCGCCAGCGGCATCAACGGGGAAATCACCTATGTCGATGGAGGCTTCAGCATTTCCGGCCTCGCCAGGGATCACTGAACGTCCACGATGCCGAACCCCGAATCAGGCCACAACCCGGTATTGCGCATCAAGGGGAAATCGCTGCTGCCGATCGTGCAGGGCGGGATGGGCGTGGGCATCTCCGCGCATCGCCTTGTGGGGAGCGTCGCCCGGGCGGGGGCGGTCGGCACGCTGTCGAGCGTGGACCTGCGGCGCCATCATCCCGACCTGATGGCGCAAACGGCAAAAAGCCGCGACAAGGAACTCATCAACCGGGTAAACCTGCTTGCCCTCGACCGCGAGCTGCGCGCGGCACTGGAGATCGCCGGCGGCAACGGCCTGATCGCCGTGAATGTCATGCGCGCGATCTCGGAATACGCCGCCGACGTGCGTCAATCCTGCGAGTCCGGCGCCGGGGCCATCGTGGTCGGTGCGGGCCTGCCGCTCGATCTGCCGGAGCTGACGGCCGCGTACCCCGACGTCGCGCTGATCCCGATCCTTTCCGACTCGCGCGGCATCGCCATCGTGCTCAAGAAATGGCTCCGCAAATCGCGCCTGCCCGATGCCATCGTCATCGAGCATCCGCGTTATGCGGGCGGACATCTGGGTGCGGCAAAGATCGCCGACCTGGACGACCCACGCTTCGATTTTCCGCGCGTGCTGGAAGAAACCTTCGCGGTGTTCAGGGAACTGGGAATCGAACGCGAACGGGTGCCCCTCATCCCCGCCGGTGGCATTGCCACACCCGCACAGGTGCGCGAACTGTTTACGCTGGGCGCGAGTGCCGTGCAGATCGGCACGCCATTCGCCGTCACCGAGGAAAGCGATGCGCATCCCAATTTCAAGCGCGTGCTGGCCGACGCCAGGCCGGAAGACATCGTCACCTTCATGAGCGTCGCCGGGCTGCCGGCACGCGCGGTCAAGACACCGTGGCTGGAGCAATACCTCGCCAAGCTGCCGGTGCTGCAACGCCGCGCCAACGCCCGCACCGACTGCACGCTGGCGTTCGACTGCCTGGAGCAATGCGGGCTGCGCGACGGAATCGAACGCTTCGGCCAGTTCTGCATCGACCACCACCTCGCGGCGGCGCTTGCCGGAGATGTCAAGCGCGGGCTGTTTTTTCGCGGCGCCGCGCCACTGCCGTTCGGCAAGGAGATTCGTCCGGTCAGGGACCTGATCGCGTACCTGCTGGATGGCACCCAGCCGGCGAATTTGCTGCCGGCCGGCTGAGCTCCGGCAAACTCCGGCAAACTCCACCAAACACTCGCGCCGCACCTGCCCGGAAAAAACCGGGACGTACTAAGCGCGCGTCGTCACCGGCGCATCGTCGGTGGAGGGCTCCGGCTTCGCCCGGGGCGTGATCTCCGCGGACGGCGATTCCTCGGAAGGCTCGATTTCGGTTTCGCCGGCGACGATTTCGTGAACGAGAAAACCGCCCGACTGATGCCGCCACAGCCTAGCGTAGTGACCGCCGAGGCGCAGCAATTCCTCGTGCCTGCCCTCCTCGACGATGCGGCCCGCTTCGAGCACGACGAGCCGATCCATGCGCGCGATGGTCGACAGGCGGTGCGCGATGGCGATCACCGTCTTGCCCTCCATCAGGCCGAGCAGCTGCTCCTGGATGGCGAGCTCCACTTCGCTGTCGAGCGCCGAAGTGGCTTCATCCAAGACCAGGATCGGGGCATCCTTGAGGACGACCCGGGCGATGGCGACGCGCTGGCGCTGACCACCGGAGAGCTTGACGCCGCGCTCGCCGACGTGGGCTTCGTAGCCTTTGCGGCCCTTCCAGTCCTGCAGCTGGACGATGAAATCGTGCGCCTGCGATTTGCGCGCCGCCGCCTCGACCTGCGCGTCGGTCGCGTCGGGACGACTGTAGCGAATATTGGCGGCGATCGATCGGTGCAGGAGCGAGATGTCCTGCGTCACCATGCCGATCGCCGCGCGCAAGGATTCCTGTGTCACTGCGCCGATGTCCTGCGCGTCGATGCGGATGTGGCCCCGCTCGAGTTCGTAGAAACGCAGCAGCAGATTGACCAGCGTCGATTTCCCGGCGCCCGAGCGCCCCACCAGGCCGACGCGCTCGCCGGGGCGAATAACCAGATTCAGCCGATCGAGCACGGGCTTGCCCTCCGTCATCGCGTAGTTGAAGCTCACCTCCTCGAAGCGGATCTCGCCGCGCGTGACCTGCAGATCGCGCGCGCCGGGACGGTCGGTGCCGCTGTGCGGAACGGCAATGGACTGCATCCCCTCCTGCACCACGCCGATGTTCTCGAAGATGCCGGTCACCTCCCAGCCTACCCAGCCGGCGACGTTGGCGATCTGCCAGGCCAGCGGTAATGCAGTGGCCACCACGCCCGCGCTTACCGTGCCCTGCGCCCAGAGCCAGATGCCGATCGCCGCCGTGCCGGTGAGGAGCGCCGCGTTCATCAGCGCCAGCGCGAACATGAATTGCGAAATCAGACGCATGTGCGCGCCGATCGCGCCCTGGTGCTCGTCGATCACCTCGCGCACATAGGCGTCCTCGTCGGCGAGGCGCGCGAACAGCTTGACGGTGAGGATGTTGGTGTAGCTGTCCACCACCCGCGCCATCACGTGCGAGCGCACCTCGGAGCTCGCGCGCGCCAGATCGCGCATCCGCGGCACGAAATAACGCAGGAAAACCAGGTAGCCGAGGAACCACGCGAGCGTCGGCACGCCCAGGCGCCAGTCGGAGACCGCCATCAGCGCAAAGGCGCTGATGCCGTACACGGCGATGTACCAGACCGCGCGTATGCTCGCCATGACGCTTTCGCGCAGCGCATTCGCCGTCTGCATGACGCGGTTGGCGATTCGCCCGGCAAAATCGTTCTGGAAGAACGTCCAGCTGTGGCGCAGCACGTACCAGTGGCTCTGCCAGCGGATCATGCTGGTCACCCCGGGGATGATCGCGTTGTGGCGAATCGCGACGTCGGCGAGCATCACCAGCGGACGCGCGACGAGCACCAGGCCCACCATGCCGGCGAGCAGCGGCCATTGTGCGGCGAGCGCCGCCTGGCGGTCGACGGCTTCCATCAGCGACACCAGCTTTCCGATGAACACCGGGATCACGGTGTCGATCAGCGCAACCGCGAGGCTGGTCACGAACATGAACGCGTACCAGCGCTTGGTCTGGCGCACGAAGTGCCAGTAGAACGCGAGCAGGCCCGGCGGCGGCGCACCGGACCCGGGGCTCGCGGTTCCGCGGATCCGGGATTGCAGGTAAGTGAACACGGGAATAGGTGCAGTGCGGCGGGTGTTATCCTAGTGTGCCGCAAATCACCCGGCCAAAGCAAAAAGGAGGATGGGAATGAAACCTGCAACGCGTTATTGCATCATTGCTTCGACGGGATTCGCGCTCGCTGCCTGCGCGGGAATGGGATCGAAGGACGACGGCACGTCGTTTTTCGTCACCAGCACCGGATCCGGCAAGGGCGCCGACCTCGGCGGGCTGGCGGGCGCCGACCGGCATTGCGAATCGCTCGCGCAGTCCGCGGGTGCCGGCGGCAAGACCTGGCACGCCTACCTCAGCACCACCGGCTCCGGCGGATACCCGGGCGTCAATGCCCGCGACCGCATCGGGCGCGGCCCGTGGCGGAACGCCAAGGGCGTGGTCGTCGCGAGCAGCGTCGACCAGCTGCACGGCGCGAACAACCTCACCAAGGAAACCACGCTCGACGAGAAAGGCCGGTTGGTCAACGGTCGCAGCGAAAAGCCGAACATGCACGACATGCTGACCGGCTCCACGCCTGACGGCCGGGCGATCGTGGGCAGCGGCGATTCGACGTGCAGCAACTGGACGACGAGCGGCGCTGGCGCGGCGATGCTCGGACACCACGACCGCCAGGGCCTGCGCGACGACGATGCGTCGAAGTCGTGGAATTCCTCGCACCTGTCCCGGCCGACCAAAGAGGGCGCCCCGGGCTGCAGCCAGGTCGCGCTGCAAGGCACCGGCGGCAACGGCCTGTTCTACTGCTTCGCGGTCAACTAGGGAAGGTCTGGACAAAGACCCTGGGCCGCGTCGCACCAACTCTCTCCCCGCCTACGGGGAGAGAGTTGTCCTTCTGAATCCGCAGCCGCAGCCTTACTGCGGCTCGATCTTTGCCAGTTCGACGTAGCGCTTCCAGCGCTCCGCGTCGGATTTCATCAACGCCTGCATCTGCTCGGGCGATCCGGGAAGCGGATCGAAGGCCGAGTTGGCGAGGAATTGCCGGGTGTCGTCCGCCGCGGTGATCTGGTTGAACCAGCCCGCGAGCCTGTCGACGATGGGCTTGGGCGTGCCCGCCGCGACCACCACGCCCCACCACGGGGCAACATCGCTGCCGCCATAACCGAGCTCGGTCAACGTCGGCACATCGGGAAGCGCCGTCGAGCGCTTTGATGCAGTGGCCGCGAGGATGCGCAGTTTGCCGCCCTTTGCCTGGCCCATTGCCCAAGTCGCATCGAAGGCAATGAAGTCGAGCTGTCCGAGGAGCAGGTCGGTCAGCGCCTGCACGTTCTGCTTGTACGGAACGTAGGTCGTGTTGAGACCCGCTTTCAACTTGAACAGCTCGGCGGCGATCACACCGGTGTTGTTCGTCGTGCCGTAGAAACTCTGCTTCGGCTTCGCCTTGAGGTGCGCGACCAGGTCGCCGATCGACTTGATCGGTCCGGCGGCGTCCACCAGGATCACGAAGGAAAGCGAAGCGATCGTGGTCACCGCGGCGAAGTCTTTCGTCGAATCGAAGGGCAGGCTCTTGAACATGTACGGCGCGGAGACGATGGTCGAACTCGCCGGCGTGATCATGATCGTGTATCCGTCCGGCGCCGACTTTGCGAGCGCCTCGGTGGCGATGGCGCCGTTCGCGCCCACCCTGTTCTCGACGATCACGGGCCTGCCGGAGAGCTTGGAGAGCCGGTCGCTGTAGAAGCGCACGATGATGTCGGCGCCCGACCCCGGCGCGTAGTTGCACAGCGCGCGGATTTCGCGGGTGGGATAGTCCTGCGCCAGCGCACACGGTGCGGCGAAAGCCAGGATCCAGGCCAGCGGCGCAAACCACGCACTGCGCCACGCCCTGCGTCGAAAGACCGTCTCGTTCATAAGCCCTCCCTTTGCGCCGGATTATATCGTCAGGCTACCATGTCGCACGCGGATTCCAAGGGAGCAGCGAATCATGACGGACGGCGAAGCGCGGGCGGGCGATACGGCACCCCGATGTCGCGGCCAAGCTCGACGACCTGGGGCTCACCATCGTGGCGAGCACGCCCGAGGAACTCGACGCGCGGCTCAAGCGCGATATCGCGGCGGTCGGCGGCCTCGCAAAGGCGATCGGGCTGGTGCCGGAATGAGCGTCTGCAGCTAGTCGCAGCGGACGGTCATGCCGCCGTCCACCACGATCTCGGTGCCGGTGACGAAACGCGCCTCGTCGGAGGCGAGAAACAGCACCGCGTTGGCGGTGTCGCGGCCGTCGCCTTCGATAGGCAAGGGGATGCGTTTCTGCCGCTGCCGCAACAGCGCCTCGATGTCGCCGCCGGCGCGCTGCTTCGCTAGGCGCGCCTCGACCATCGGCGTGTGCAGCTGGCCCGGCACCACGGTGTTGACGCGGATGCCCTTCGGCGCGTACTGCACCGCGACCACTCGCGAGAGCTGGATCACTGCGGCCTTGGTCGCGGCGTAGCCCACCTGCGCGGCGCCGGTCCAGCGCACGCCGGAAGTCGATGCGATGTTGACGATGGCGCCGGCGCCCTGCTTTTCCATCACCGGCAGCACGTGCTTGCAGCCGAGGAACACGCTCTTCAGGTTGAAATCCACCTGCGCATCCCAGACTTCCTCGGACATTTCCACGGGGCCCCCGGCGGCCGAGCCGCCGACGTTGTTGACGAGGATGTCGATGCGGCCCCAGGTGTCGACGCAGGCCCGCGCCATCGCGGCCACGGCGCCACTGTCGGTAACGTCGCAAAGGTGAGTGCGGATCGTCCCGCCCGAGCGCTGGATCAGGTCCACGGTTTCGCGCAGGCGCTCGGCATCGCGATCGACGGCGAACACTTTTGCGCCCTCCTCCGCGAAACGCACCGCGATGCTGCGGCCGTTTCCCCAGCCCGGAGCGATGGCGCCCGCGCCGGTAATAATCGCTATCTTGTCCCGCAGACGTCCGGTCATTTTGAAAATCCGTAAAAGCGCCGCGGATTGTCCACGAGCAGCGCCTGCCGCTGCGTTTCCGATGGTGCAATTTCGGCGAGCAGGTCGACCAGCACGCCGTCGTCGGGAACCGCGGCGAGGTTCGGATGCGGCCAGTCGGTTCCCCAGAAACAGCGGTCGCCGAATTCAGCGACGAGCTTGCGTGCAAAGGGCACGGCGTCGGTCCACGGCGAAGCCTGGCGCGACACGCGCTCGCTGCCGCTCACCTTCACGCGAAATCTCTCATCGCGCATGAGATCGAGCAGCGCGCGGAAGTCCGGCTGGTCCACGCCGAGCGACGCATCCACGCGCCCCATGTGATCGATCACCACCGGCACCGCAGAGCGTTTCAGCGCAGGCGTCATCGGCGCGATGAGCGAGCTTTCCATGTGCACCTGCAGGTGCCAGCCGAGATCGGCGAGCCGCGGGCTCAGGGCGATGGCCTCGTCGATCGACACGCCCTGCCCCAGGTGCTTCATGAAATTGAAGCGCACCCCGCGGAACCCGTGCCCGTGCAGGCGTTTCAGTTCGGCGTCGGACGCACCCGGCGCGAGCAGCGCGACACCGACGTAGTCGCCGTTCTTGGCGGCGAGCGCGTCGGCCACCACCGCGTTGTCGAAGCCGTGGCAGCCCGCCTGCACGATCACGCAATGCTTGATTCCCAACATCGAGTGCAGACCGAAGAGCTTTTCCTTCGGCGCGTCCGCGGGCGGCGTGTAGGTGCGCTTTTCCGGAAACGGGAAACGCTCACGCGGCCCGAACACGTGCACGTGGGCGTCGCAGGAACCCTGCGGCAGTTTCAGCTTCGGCCGGCTCGGCGAGAGGTTGTAGGAGGCTTTAGCGTCGGCCATCGATCGGCGTTCTCCGTCTTTGCGGATAATGTACATTAACGACCTTCACCGGAGGAAACAGAATGAAGCGAATCCTGCTCATTGTCGCTGCACTGCTCGTCCCGGCCTCGGCCCTTGCACAAGGCTATCCAACCAGGCCAGTGAAGCTGGTCGTCGGTTTTCCTGCCGGAGGTCCGGCGGATATTTTCGGACGCATTTTCGCCCAGGCGCTGGGCGCGAACCTGGGCCAGACGGTGATCGTCGAGAACAAGAGCGGCGTCGGAGGCGTGCTCGGCATCGACGCGGTCGCCAAGGCCGCGCCCGACGGCTACACGCTGGGGTTCAACAACCAGGGATCTGTGGCGATGGCGCCGTTCGCGCTTTCCACCATGCCCTACGACCCGCGCAAGGACCTCGCGCTCATCACCACCGTGGTCAAGGTTCCCGAGGTCGTCGTCGTGCACCCTTCAGTCCCGGTGAACAGCCTCGCCGAGCTGATCGCCTACGCCAGGGCAAATCCGGGCAAGGTGAATTTCGGCTCGGCCGGAGCAGGCGGCATTACCCACCTCGCGTGCGAGCTGCTCAAGGCCGAGGCGCGCATCGACGTGGTGCACGTGCCGTACAAGGGGGCGGCACCGGCCGTCAACGACCTCCTCGGCGGGCAGGTGCAGATGGGGATCTTCGACGTCCCCGTGGTGCTCCCGCACATCAAGGCAGGCAAGTTCAAGGCGCTGGCGGTCACCAGCGCAAAGCGCACGCCCTCGCTTCCCGAAGTGCCGACCACGGCCGAGGCGGGCTACCCGAACGTGATTTCCGACAACTGGTACGGCTTCGTCGCGCCGGCGGCGACGCCGCCCGAGGTCCTGAGGAGGATTCACGCCGCCGCGATCAAGGCGCTCAACTCGCCCGAGCTCATCGAGCAGTTCGCAAAAATAAGTGGAATCCCCTTCCCCGCGACTCGCGAAGAGTACGCGACTTTCCTCGGCGAGGAACAGGCGCGCTGGGGCACGATCATCAAGGCGATCGGCTTCAAGGAATAAGGCTGGCGCCGGCCGCGGACGGCGCGAGCAGATCGGCGCCGATCTCGCCGGTGGTTCGCACCCCGGCGAGTTGCATCGAGCGAACCAGCTCGTCGCGCAGGATCTCGATGGCCCGCGCCGCGCCCGCCTCGCCGCCTGAGCTCGCGCCGTAGAGCGTCGCGCGGCCGAGCATCACGGCTTCGGCGCCGAGCGCGAGCGCCTTGACCACGTCCACGCCGCGGCGCACGCCGCCGTCGACGAGCACGCTCATGCGCTTGCCGACCGCGCGCACGATCGGCGGCAGGGCGTCGAGCCCGGCGACGGCGCCGTCGAGCTGCCGCCCGCCGTGGTTGGATACGACCACCGCATCGACTCCCATCGCCGCGAGCCGCTCGGCGTCATCGGCACGCAGGATTCCCTTCACCAGCATCTTTCGCGGCCAGCGGTCGCGCATTTCCTTCAGGTCATCCCAGTTGAAACCCGCGTCCCAGAATCGTCCGACCGACGAGGCGATCGCCGCCGCGCCGCTCACCTCCGGCGCGAGGCCGGCGACGTTCTCGAGCATCGGCATGCCGTGGCGCAGAGTGAACAAGGCCCAGCCTGGATGCGATGCGAAATCGAGCAGGTTCCTCGGCGTGTAGTGTAACTGGATCGAGAAATCGTTGCGGT
>JBGPTG010000116.1:0-9487 GCA_041490545.1 Gammaproteobacteria bacterium | reverse complement strand
CGGGCAGCAGGAAACACGCCGCCGCGCCGAGACAGGCGAGCCCGATGCCGAAGCTCATGGCGAAGACGTGCTCGACGTCTATGCCGACGAGCCTCGCGCCCTGGCGCTCCTTCGCGCAGGCGCGGATCGCCCTGCCCAGGTCGGTCCTCGCGATGATCGCGAGCAGCACCGCGGTGGCGGCGAGGGCGCCGGCGAACGCGACCAGTTTTGGCAACGCGATCAGCGCGCCGCCGATCGGCACCATGGTGAAGGTGTACGCGGTCTCGATCGTGCGCGTGTCGGATTTCCAGAAAAACAGCGCGAGATTCTCGATCACGATGGCCACGCCGAGCGTAACGAGCAGGATGTTCTCGTCCCGGCCGTGGCTCGCCTTGCCGATGACGAAGCGGTAGAGCAGGTAGCCCGCGGCGAACATCGCCGCGACCATCAGGGGAAGAGCGAGGTAGGGATCGATGCCCGCCGCACGGTGCAGGAAATACACTCCGTAGAGCGCCATCATCAGCGCCGCGCCATGCGCGAAGTTGATGATGTGGAGCACGCCGTAGATCAGCGTGAGGCCGAGCGCGATCAGCGCATACACCGCTCCGGTCGTCAGGCCGTTCAGGACCGACGCGAAGAGGATCCAGGGATCCAGCATGGCGTTCGCCGGACGGCGCCTCGAGGCGCCGCCCGCTTACGCCTTCCAGGGGAAGACGGGCTCGGTCTCGGCGAAGGTATTGGGCAGCACGACGCGGATATCGCCCTTCAGCACCTGCAGCATGAGCGGCTGCGCGCCGGTGTTCTGCCCGTCGACGAACTGCGTAGGACCGTAGGGCATGAAGTGTCCCTTCCAGGTCGAGGTTTCCAGCGCGCGGATGATGTCCTCGCGATTCGCCGACCTGGCGCGCTCGATCGCGTCGGCGAGCAGGTAAACCGACTGGTAGTTGAGGAACACCTCGTAGGTGAAGAACTGGTCCTTCAACGCGTCGACCTTCTTCTTCAGCGCCCAGGCACGCTTGTCCTTGGGATTGAACCAGTGGTTGACGTCGATCACGCCGTTCGCCGCGTCGGCGAATTCCTTGACGAACTTGTACGACGACGCCGCGCCGCCGAGCACCGAGTAGATCGCCTTCGGCACGACGCCCTGCTGCTTCATGGTGCGCACGAGCAGGGCGTACTCGTTGTAGTAGTTCGCCGGGATGACGATGTCCGGGTTGGCGGCCTTGATGCGCAGCACGATGTTGTTGAAGTCGCGAGTCGGATTGGCGTGCTTGATGACGTCCTTCACCTCGTAGCCGAGCCCGGGAAGCTGCGCGGCGAGCAGGTTCGCCGTGCCCGTGCCGAACAGCGACTCCTCGTGGATGATCATCACAGTGCGCGCCGGCTTGCCAGCCAGCGTGTTGAGCAGGTGGAGGTAGTTCACCGAGGTGTCGGCGATCACCTTGTAGCCGGGGCCGAAGCGGAAGGTGTTTTTCAGTCCGCGCTGCACGATCTGGTCGGCGACACCGACGTCGACCACGTGCGGAATGCCGTACTTGGCCGCCGCCTGGGTGGTGGCGAGGCAGATGGCCGAGGCGTAGGCGCCGACGATCGCGCTGACGCCGTTCTCGTTCATCTTCTCGACTTCCGAAGCGCCGACTTCGGGCTTGGACTGTGCATCGCCGAGTATCGTCTGGATCTTCGCGCCGCCGAGCGCCTTGATTCCGCCCCTGGCGTTGATCTCGTCGATCGCGAGCTGAGCGCCCAGGCGCGAAAGGTTCCCCGAGTAGGCGAGAAAGCCCGTGACGGGATGCAGCACGCCGATCTTCACGGTCGCCGCCTGGCCGCGCGCGCCGATCGGCAGCGCGGCGCTCACCGCAAGCGCCGCGGTGTTGACGAGAAACTGTCTGCGCTTCTTTGCGTTATGCATGCTAGCTCTCCTCCGGGAGCCCGTTGCCGGGCATGAGCAGCGATTATAATCTGCGCTGTGATCCCCCCACGGCCCCGGTATTCGGACGAGGGCGTTGGAAGGTGGCACCGGCTTCAGTCGAAGAGAGCAGCGGGCACGTAGACGTGCCCTTCGAAGATGCGCCGCGCCGTGCGCACGAACGAAGCGCGCTCGACGACCGGCGCCGCTCCGGTGCAGTCGGTGACGAGATCGACATCGATGCGCCCGGAAGGATGCTCGATGCCGAGCACCCCGCCTGAGAATCCCCTCGGCTCGAGGTAACGGTTCGCGACGGTTCCCGGCAGCACCGCGGCCGTGCCCAACGCGAGCGCGCCGGTGACCGCATGCGTCTTGTGACAGGCGTGCGGAGTGAAGTAACGCGAAGCGATGTTTCCCCCCCGGGCGGGGCGCGAAACCAGCACCGGTTTGGGTACGACCAGGCGCGATACGTCCCCCATCCCCATGCGCCGGCCCGCTTCCAGCCGGATGGCTTCCATTTTTTTCAGCATCGCCTTGTCCGCATCCAGCTCTTCCGGCGTTTCGCGTCCGGTTTTTCCGAACGCTTCGGCCGCCATGACCATCACGGGCATCGCCATGTCGATGCAGGTCGCTTCGACGCCTTGAATCGAGTCGAGCAGATTTCCGGTCGGCAGCAACTTCCCCGTAACCGCGCCGAGCGCATCGAGAAAGGTCAGCTTGATCGGCGCCGCGGGATCGGCGACGCCGTCGATGCGCGTGTCGCCCGCGTATTCGACCCGGCCGCCGGGCGTCTGTATGACCGCGTCGATCAGCGTCTGCGTGTTGACGTTGTAGATATGCACCACCGTGGTCGGGTCTCCGGCACGAACCAGTCCGGCTTCGATGGCAAACGGACCCACGCCCGCGAGCATGTTGCCGCAGTTGGGCTTGGTATCGACGAAGGCCTCGTTGACCGACACTTGTGCGAACAGGTAGTCCACTTCGGCGCCGGGTTGCCGCGATCGGCTGACGATGGCTACCTTGCTCGTGAGGGTATTCGCGCCGCCGATGCCGTCCACCTGGAGCACGTGCGGCGAACCCATGACGTTGAGCAGCACCGCGTCGCGCCGCTTCGGATCGGACGGGAGGTCGGAGGCGAGGAAGTACGGTCCGCGCGACGTGCCGCCGCGCATGAGGACGCAGGGAATTTTTCGCTGCACGCTCAAGCGCGCTTTTCCTGCTCGTATTCCTTGATCGCTTCGCGCGCAAGCCGGAACGCTTCCACGCCCGCCGGCATGCCGCAGTACACCGCGACCTGAAGCAGGACTTCGCGGATCTCCTCGCGCGTGACGCCGTTCACGAGCGCACCCCTGACGTGGACCTTGAATTCGTGCGGCCGGTTGAGCGCCGAGAGCATCGCGAGGTTGACGATGCTGCGGGTCTTGCGCGGCAGGTTCGGCCGCGCCCACAACCAGCCCCAGCAGGATTGCGTGACCAGCTCCTGCATCGGCATGGTGAAATCGTCGGCGCTCTTCAGGTTGCGCTCGACGTATTCGGCGCCGAGCACTTCCTTGCGCACCGCCAGTCCTTTGTCCCAAAGCTCCTTTGACATCGCTATCTCCTTTTACGCAATCGTATGGCTGAACTCGCCGACGCTTTCGATCCACAGCTTCACCGTGTCGCCGGCCTTCAGGAACCGCTGCCGGCCCATCCCCACGCCGGCGGGAGTTCCGGTGAGCACCAGGTCGCCTGGATGCAGCGTCACGCGCGAAGACAGCATCGCGATCTGCTCGGCCGTGTCGAAGATGAGCTTGTCGGTGTTGGAATCCTGCATCAGCTCGCCGTTCACCCACAGCCGGATGCCCAGATGGTGCGGATCGCGCAGCTCGCTCGCCGGAACGATCCACGGCCCGAGCGGACAGGCGCCGTCGAAGCACTTCTGGCTCACCCAGTCGTAGTGGAACGGAGAACCCGGCGGATTCTTGTCGCGCCGCATGGCGTCGCGGGCCGACAGGTCGTTGGCGATGGTGTAACCGGCGACGCAGCCGAGCGCCTTGTCCACCGGGACGTCCTTCGCAGTCCTGCCGATGACGGCGGCCAACTCGACCTCCCAGTCGACCTTCTGCGAATACGCCGGCAGCTTGACCTTCGCGCCCGGCCCGACCACCGAACTTCGCGAAGTCTTGACGAAGTGCCAGGGCTTCTCGCCGAGATCCTTCATCGTCGGTCCCGGCTCCTTGCCCTGCGCGCGAGCCATCTCGGCCATGTGGTCGGTGTAGTTCGCGCCGGCACAATAGATGTTGCCTGGATAAAGCACGGGAGCGAGCAGCTTCGCTCGCTTGAGCGGCAAACCCTTCGCCTTGCTCTTGCCTGCGCCGATGCGCTTCGCCGCAGCCGCGAATTCGTGGTTCGCTTTGGACCAGTCCGTCAGCGCCCCGATAACCGACGACCAGGCCGGATGCCCGGTGAGACGCGCCGCGTCGTAGACCTGCCCGCCCACGAGAATCCCGGCGCGCGCCTCCCGGCCGGACTGAAAGCTCAGCAATCGATAGCTCATGCGTTGTCCTTTCAGGCGAAAGCGCGCTTCATGCGCTTTATCCAGTCCTCGAACGCGATCATCTGGTCGGTGAGGAACTTGCGAGTCGTTTCGTCGGTGAGTTTTCCATCCGGCTCGAATTTTCCCGCCGCCATGCCGATGAACACCTCGGGCCTGACCAGCCACTGGGCGCCCAGCCCCGAAAGGATCCTGCGCAGATCGTACTGGGCTCTTGCCCCGCCGACCGGACCGCCCGTGGCGCTGAAGACCGCAGCGGGCTTGTTCTGGAAGGGCGAGGTCTGGTAACGCGACATCCAGTCGATCGCGTTCTTGAGGGCCGCGGAAAGGGACCAATTGTATTCAGGCGAAGCGAACAGCAGCGCATCGGCGGCGAGGATCTCATCCCGCAGCTTCGCGACGGGCGCCGGGAAGCCTTTTTCCTGGACGTCGAAGTTGTACATCGGAATCTCGGCGATGCCGGTAATGCGCAGCTTGAGGCCCGGCGGCATAAGCTCGCCCGCGGCCTTGAGCGCCGCCATGTTGAGTGACTTCTGCCTGAGACTGCCGCAAATGCCGAGTACCTGGAATGTTGCTGGTGTGTTCACGTGTTCTCGCTGTCAGTTGATAAGTGTTCGGGCTGCCCGTCAGCGTCTCATCGCCTCGTCGTAGAAGCTCGGATCGTAGTACGGGGCCGGATCGACCAGGGACTTGCGCGGCTGCCCGTATTTCGACCGCAGCGCGAGCACCGTCCTCACCCCCTCCATGTCGATCTGTGCCTTCTTCTGAAATCCGTCGGTCGGGCTGAGCAGCACCTTGTAGGCGGTCTGCGCTGCCTGCGCGCTCGCGTTCGGAAGGTTCTTCAGGAAGATCGCGATCGCTTCGTCCTTGTTCCGGGGATCGTAAAGCCAGTCCACCGAGTCGCTGAACGCGCGTATGTAGCCGACGACCGCGTCGCGGTTCGCCTCCGCCCAGGCCTTGCGCGCCCCGCCGACCAGGCCCTGGTAGCGGCCCAGCACGTCGATCGCGTTCGCCAGGCGATTGAAGCCGCGCGCCTCGGCCTGAACCTCGAAGGGCGAGAGCAGCAGAGTTCCGGCGTGCTTTTTTTCCATCAACGCCTGGAACCGCTGCAGTACGCCGCCCGCCGCCGGCGTGCTGTAGTCGCCCTTGTGCAATCCGTTGCGCTCGAGGATTTCCAGCAGCACGAAGGCGTAGCCGGTGGTCAGCGCATCGACCGACAGCTCCTTGCCGCGCAGGTCGTTGAAGGTCTTCACCTCGGGCACGGTCACCAGCCGCAGGAATCCGTTGTCGCTGCCCATGAACGCGAACAGGTCGGACCCAAGCTTCGGCACTTCGCCCTGCCCTTCCCTATAGGCGATCAGGTTGTCGATCGCAGTCATCGCGATGTCGAACTTGCCGTCGATGAGATTGGTGAGCTGGAATACCGAGCTGGGGGTGAGCGTGGTCCTGACCTCGATGCCGTTCTTCGCGAACAAGCCCTTCTCCTGCGCCACCCAGATCGGCCAGTTGAAACCGCCGGGGAAGACGATCACGTTGACCGTCCTCGGCGGCGCGGGCGGCGTATTGGTGCACGCGACGAGCAGCAGTGCGGTCAGTCCGGCTATCAGCCTGATAATCCTATGCATGTTCTTCTCCAGTAGATGTCTTCTCATTCCGGATCGCCGGAGGTCAGATAGTCCCACATCCGTTCGGCGATGCGGCCCTGCCAGGTGGCGCGATTTCTTGCCTGTTCCTCGTTCATGCGCGGTGCCTTGTCCGCCAGTCCAGCGTTGAGGGCTGCGAGTTCGACGCGCGCAGCGTCCTCCAGGAAGACCGCCAGCGCGACCGCCTGCGCTGCGGTCTCCGCGGCAGTCACTGCGCCGTTGACGCTCACCACCACCGCTGGGGCCTTGCCCATGGTTTCTGCCACGCCGACCGCGGCGGGATCGTTGCGGATCAGCCCCGGATCGGTCCAGAAAGGCACCTGCGGATAGAAGTGTGCACCCTGCCCGTGACGCGCCCTGGGCGTGAGGCCGAGCGCCGCCAGCGTCACCACGTTCGGGGAGATGAAGCGGCAGATCGCCTGGACTTCACCGCGCCGCTTGTAGATCTGCTGGTGCATGCGGACCTCGCCGAGCACGCCTTCCGGCAGGGGCGACTCGGTCGACACCACCGTTCCCGGTTCCCCGGGCCGGATGATTCCCATCGGCTTCGCCGCGCACACGAGAAACGACGTCGCATCCAGGCGCACGCTGCAATGCCCGAAGGCGGTGACCAGCCCGCCGCGGGCAAGCGCCCGCGCCATCTTGCGCACGACAATCTGCTGTTGTTCCATCGATTCGATCTCGGTGAAAGTACGGATCCGGGCCGGCAGACGCGGTCACGCCACTGTCTTCAGCGCCGCCTTCCCGATGTTTTCGTCCTTCGTATCCTCGCGAAACTCCGGAATATCCGGCCTCGCCCCCCACATGCAAAACGATTCGGGCGCGAACGGAAACTGCCGCGGCCGGTAGCTCGCTTCTTCCTCTGGCAGGATGTGCTTCACGCCGACGGAATACTCGTAGACCATCTTGTCGGGCCCCTCGAAATAGAGGAACACCGCCGACGAGGACGGATGGCGGCCGGGACCGAAGACGATGCGCACGCCCTTCTCGCGCAGGAAATAGTACGAGCGCATCACGTCGTCGATATCCTCGACCTGGTGGTTGATGTGCTGCACGCCGGGATACGGCGAGGGAAACAGCGCGAGGGTGTGATGGATGGTGTTTACGCGCATGAGGGGCGCATCGCCGATCCAGTCCGACACCCGTGCGCTGAGGAGCTTCGTCCAGAACGCTTCGTCGCGCGGTGCGTCGGAGGTGCGCAGCCCGATGTGGCTGAAATGCGTGATGCCGGCGTCACGGGAGGCGAAGGTGCGCTCGCCGCTGTGGAACGGACGCACGACGATCTCGATCTTGTTGCCGGTCGGATCCTTGAACGCGAGCATCTGCTGCACCCGGCGCAGCCCGCACTCCTCCTTGCTGCCGTGGCGCACCGCATGGCCGGCCTTCTCGATCTCCGCGCCTGCCCGGTCGAAGTCTTCCGGATGGCGCAGGTCGAAGCCGATCGCGTGATCGGAAGGATCGCCTTCGAAATAGACCAGCGTGTGATCGCGCGTGTCGCCCCGCACCGCTACCTTGTCGCTGCGGAAATACGCGGCTTTGCCTTCGCGATGCGTGAGCTGCAGGCCGACGATCTTTGTCGCGAACTCGATCGCCGATTCGAGATTCGGAGTGCCGATACGCAGGTAGCGGATGTCGTGGAGGTTGACCATGGCCTACGCTTGTCCCCGCGTCGTCATTCCCGCGCAAGCGGGAATCCAGCGGCTTTGCCGGGAACTGCACTGGATCCCGGCTCGCGCTGCGCGCGTCCGGGATGACGAAATGTGCTTGCGCTCATTTCGTCACTTCATCAACGGCATGCCGAAGTTCGCGCCCGGGTTTACACCCTCGCGCCAGCGCGCCGTCACGGTCTTGATGCGCGTATAGAAACGCACGCCCTCGGGGCCGTGCTGGTTCATGTCGCCGAAAATCGAGCTCTTCCAGCCGCCGAAGCTGTGGAACGCGAGCGGCACCGGGATCGGCACGTTGATGCCGACCATGCCGCAGTTCACCTTGTGCGTGAAATTGCGCGCGACGTCGCCGTTGCGCGTGAAGATCGCCACGCCGTTGCCGTACTCGTGGTCCGAGGGCAGCGCGACGGCTTCCTCGAAATTCCGCGCCCGCACCACCGAAAGCACCGGGCCGAAGATCTCCTCCTTGTAGATGCGCATCGAGGACTTCACCCCGTCGAACAGGCTCCCGCCCAGGAAAAAACCGTTCGGCTGCCCGGGCAGGCTGAAGCCGCGGCCGTCCACGACGAGGTTCGCGCCCTCCTTCACCCCAAGGTCGACGTAGCCCTTCACCTTGTCGCGGTGCTCGCGCGTCACCAGCGGCCCCATTTCCGACGCGTTGTCGGTCGAGGGCCCGATCTTCAATTTCCTGATCCTGGGCGCCATCGCCTCGATCAGTTCGTTGGCCGTGCGGTCGGTTACCGGCACCGCTACCGAGATCGCCATGCAGCGCTCGCCCGCCGAGCCGTAGGCCGCACCCATCAGCGCCTCGGCCGCAACCTCGATGTCGGCATCGGGCATCACCACCATGTGGTTCTTCGCGCCGCCCAGGGCCTGGACGCGCTTGCCGTTGACTGAACCGGTGGCGAAGACGTATTTCGCGATCGGCGTCGAGCCGACGAAGCTCACCGCGGCAACGCGCGGATCGGTGAGCAGCGTGTCCACGGCTTCCTTGTCGCCGTTGACGACGTTCAGCACCCCCGGAGGCGCGCCCGCCTCGAGCATCAGCTCCGCGAGCCGCAGCGGGCACGAAGGATCCTTTTCCGACGGCTTGAGAATGAAAGTGTTGCCGCACGCGATCGCGACCGGGAACATCCACATCGGCACCATCGCCGGAAAATTGAAGGGCGTGATCCCCGCGCACACGCCGAGCGGCTGGCGGATCGAATACAAGTCCATGCCGGTCGATATATTGTCGGAGTATTCGCCTTTCATCAGGTGCGGGATGCCGCAGGCGAACTCGACCACTTCCAGCCCGCGCTGCACCGAGCCCTTGGCGTCGGACAGCACCTTGCCGTGCTCGGAGGCGACGAGCAGCGCCAGCTCGTCGATATGCTTCTCGATGAGTTCCTTGAAACGGAACATCACCCGCGCACGCGTGACGGGCGAAGTCTCCGACCAGCCGGAGAAAGCCTCCTTTGAGTTTGCAATGGCGCGCTCGACTTCCGCCTTCGATGCGAGCGGTGCCTTTGCCGCGAGCGCCCCGGTCGTCGGATTGAAGACGTCGCCGAAGCGGCCGCCGCCCCCCTGGAGGTGCTTGCCGTCGACGAAATGGGAGAGTTCACGGACCTTCGCAAGAGCGGCGTCGCGGGTATTCATGGGAGGCTTTCGGGCAAAACCGGGAGTTGCGGATTATAGCGGGATTCGAGGCGCAGAACCCCACACAACAAGTCATCACTTGCCATTCTGGTGCCTGACGGGCGGGCGGATTTACGGCTTT
>JBGPTG010000115.1:0-9529 GCA_041490545.1 Gammaproteobacteria bacterium | reverse complement strand
TGATCGCCCAGTTCGATCAGTACGTGAAGCTGAACAAGAAGATTCCCCCGGAGATTCTCACCTCTCTTGCCGGAATCGAGGAAGCGGGGCGGTTGGCCGACACCATTGCCGCGCACCTGCCGCTCAAGCTCGAGCAGAAGCAGCAGGTCCTGGAGATGTTCGACGTCAAGGCGCGACTCGAGCACCTGCTGGCGCAGCTGGAGGCCGAAATCGACATTCTCCAGGTCGAGAAGAGGATCCGCGGACGCGTGAAGCGGCAGATGGAGAAGAGCCAGCGCGAGTACTACCTCAACGAGCAGGTAAAGGCCATCCAGAAGGAACTCGGCGAAGGCGAAGACGGCGCCGACCTGGAGGAAATGGAAAAGCGGATCAAGGCCGCTCACCTGCCCAAGGAGGCGCGCAAGAAGGCCGAGGGCGAGCTGAAGAAACTGCGTCTGATGTCACCCATGTCGGCGGAAGCGACCGTGGTGCGCAACTACATTGAAACCCTGGTCGGCCTCCCCTGGAGGAAGCGCAGCAAGATCTCGCGCGACATAGGGGCGGCGGAGAAAATCCTCGACACGGACCACTACGGTCTGGAGAAGGTCAAGGAACGCATCGTCGAGTACCTCGCGGTGCAGTGCCGGGTCGACAAGGTGAAAGCGCCCATCCTGTGCCTGGTAGGCGCCCCGGGGGTCGGGAAGACTTCGCTCGGCCAGTCGATTGCCCGCGCGACCAATCGCAAGTTCGTGCGCATGTCCCTCGGCGGTGTGCGCGACGAGGCGGAGATCCGCGGCCATCGGCGCACCTACATTGGTTCCATGCCGGGAAAGATTCTGCAGAACATGTCCAAGGTCGGAGTGAGGAATCCTCTGTTCCTGCTGGACGAAGTGGACAAGATGGGAATGGATTTCCGCGGCGACCCGTCCTCCGCGCTGCTCGAGGTGCTCGATCCCGAGCAGAACCACACGTTCACCGACCACTATGTCGAGGTGGAATACGACCTGTCGGAAGTGATGTTCGTTGCCACCGCGAATACGCTGAACATTCCCCCTGCGCTGCTCGATCGCATGGAGGTGATCCGGATCTCGGGCTACACCGAGGACGAGAAAGTCAATATTGCCACCCGCTATCTGCTGCCGAAGCAGCTCAAGAACAACGGGTTGAAGAAAGAGGAAGTGGCGGTATCGGGAACCGCGATCCGCGACATCATCCGGTACTACTCGCGCGAGGCCGGGGTGCGCAGCCTGGAGCGCGAGATCTCCAAGATTTGCCGCAAGGTGGTCAAGATTCTGGTCACCAAGGTCAAGGAAAAGCGGGTCCTGGTGACGCCAAAGAACCTCGACAAGTTCCTGGGTGTCAGGCGCTACAACTACGGGATTGCCGAGAAAAAGAACCAGGTTGGGCAGGTCACGGGCCTGGCATGGACCGAAGTGGGGGGTGAACTGCTCACCATTGAGGTGGTCACCATGCCCGGGAAGGGCAAGACGATAACGACCGGAAAGCTCGGCGAGGTGATGCAGGAATCGATCCAGGCCGCCTTGAGCGTCGTGCGCAACCGCTCGTCCAAGCTCGGCGTTGCGGAGGACTTCTACCAGAAGAACGACATTCACGTGCACCTTCCGGAAGGCGCGACGCCGAAAGACGGACCCAGTGCAGGGATAGGGATCTGCACGGCGATGGTGTCGGTGCTGACCGGCATTCCGGTTCGGGCGGACATGGCCATGACCGGCGAAATCACCCTGCGCGGCGAGGTGCTCGTCATCGGCGGCTTGAAGGAGAAACTGCTTGCCGCTCATCGGGGCGGCATCAAGACCGTGCTGATTCCGGATGAAAACGTCAAGGATCTCGCGGAGATACCCGACAACATCAAGAATCGGCTGGAGATCCTTCCGGTAAAGTGGATCGACCAGGTGCTCGAGCTGGCGCTGGAGCGCCGGCCCGAGCCGCGCAAGCCGGCCGGCGACGCAACGCCGATACCTCCGGTAGCCGACGACAAGACTTCGACCTTGGTGGTCACCCACTAGATTTTGCGCGGCGCCGCGACCTTCGCCTGCTTCACCGGGGGCGAGGTCCATCCAGTGGACTTCCTGGCGTATCAGATCGCGGAACCTTGCGCGCGACCCTGGCGCGCTTGACACCGCGCATTTGCGGTTGTTATAAAGCACCCAGCAAACAAAATATATTTCCGCGACAAGGCCTGCCATGTCGCCGAAATCCTGCCTCAAGACCGCGGTCTTGCATCGATCTCCAAGGGGGATGAATGAACAAGCTGGAAATCATCGACCACATCGCCAAGTCCGCCGACATATCCAAGGCTGCCGCGGGACGATCGCTGGAAGCTGCGGTAACCGCAATAAAGACTGCGATGAGGAAGGGTGGCATGGTCACCCTCGTGGGATTTGGAACTTTCTACGTGGGCAAGCGCGAGGCGCGGGTCGGCCGAAATCCGCGCACCGGTGCCGAAATCAGGATCAAGGCGGCGAAAGTTCCCAAGTTCCGTGCTGGAAAAGCACTCAAGGATGCAGTAAACTGACTTCCCTTCCAAAGTCGGTGTTGGGCGCGCAATACAAAGAAGCGCCTGCGCCGCTTTCTGCGAAGGGGTGCTTAGCTCAGCTGGTAGAGCGTCGCCCTTACAAGGCGAATGTCGGCGGTTCGATCCCGTCAGCACCCACCAAGTCGTCGTAAATCCGGACGCCGGAGGTGCAGGTTTACGTCTGCGAGTTGGAACCGACGCGGAGTGCAGTTCAACTCGCGGGGACGGATACGGAGCGCCGTTCAACTCGCGGGAGAAGTAAATGCGGAGCGGTAGTTCAGTTGGTTAGAATACCGGCCTGTCACGCCGGGGGTCGCGGGTTCGAGTCCCGTCCGCTCCGCCAGTCTCGAGTCGAGAGTGACACCAAAGGCGACAAGAGAGTCGAGTTCTTGTCGGATTGGTGGGAGGTGAACGCAAGTTCGCCTTTCTTCTTTTTGGAGGGGATCCTTGTTCGATTTTGTTACCAAGCACAAGCGCCTGCTGCAACTGATACTTGCCCTGCTGATCGTTCCGCCGTTTGCGTTCTTCGGCATCCAGTGGACCCAGAGGGACGTGACCGGGACGGGAGAGGTGGCCAGCGTCGGCGGCCAGAAAATCACCGAGCAGGAGTTCACCGACGCGCTCCGGCGGCAACAGGAGCGCCTGCGCGGCATGCTGGGCCGGAATTTCGACCCGGCGCTGTTCGATTCCCCCGGCGTGAGGGCCGAGCTGCTGGAGGGCATGATCTCGCAACGGCTGATCGAGCGCTTCGCGACCCGGAACCGCCTGACGGTGGGCGACGACCAGTTGCGCGAGGTCATCGCCACAAGCCCGGTATTCCAGGAGGGCGGCCGCTTCTCGCCTCAGCGCTACGAGGCGATGCTGCGATCGGAAGGTTATTCGCAGCAGACTTTCGAGACATTGCAGCGTCGCGATATGGTCACCCAGCAGGTGGTCGGCGCAATTTCCGAGTCGGGCCTGGTTTCGCTGACCACCGCACGGCAGTTTGCGCAGCAGCGCGCGCAGCAGCGCGAAGTCGCCGAGGTTCAGGTGCGGTCCGAGCCGCTCACCCAGGGAAATGCCGGGGCTGACGCGATCCGGGGCTTCTACGACAGCAATCAGGCCCGCTTCCAGGTGCCGGAGGAAATAAGCGTGGAGTACCTGGTGCTCGGCGTCGATGCCTTGTTCGCCTCCGAGCAGGTCACCGAAAAGGAGGGCAGGGAGGCCTACTCCGCCAACCTCACGAAGTACGGCGACCCCGAGCAACGGCGCGCCAGCCACATACTCATCGCGGTCAAGAGCGGGGCGGGTGACGCCGACAAGGCAAAGGCGCGGGAGCGCGCTGCCGGAATTCTTGCGCAGGCCAGAAAATCCCCGGGAGGCTTCGCCGAGCTGGCGAAGAAGAACTCCAACGATCCGGGTTCTGCTCCCCAAGGCGGAGATCTCGGGTTCTTCTCGCGTGGCATGATGGTGCGCCCGTTCGAGGAGGCCGCCTTCCGCCTCAAGCAAAACGAGATCAGCGATCTGGTGGAATCGGATTTCGGCTTCCACATCATCAGGCTGACCGGCATCAAGGCCGGGAAGATGAAGAGTTTCGACCAGGTTCGTCCGGAAATCGAGCAGGAACTCAAGCGTCAGAAGGCGGCAAGGCGTTTCGCGGAATCCGCCGAGCAGTTCAGCAACCTTGTCTACGAGCAGGCCGACTCGCTCGCCCCAGCGGCCGAGCGATTCAAGCTGAGCGTCCAGCGCGCTTCGGGGATCACACGCCAGGCGGCGTCGGTGACGGCGCTGAACAATCCCAAGCTGCTGACCGCGCTGTTTGCCGACGACGCGATCAAGAACCGCCGCAACACCGAGGCCATCGAGACGGCTCCGAATACGCTGGTTTCCGCCCGGGTCGTGGCGCACAAGCCGGCGAGCGTGCGGCCGTTCGAAGAGGTGAAGGGCGAAATCGCGCGACAGCTCGCGCAGCAGGAGGCGCTGGCGCTTGCCCGAAAACGCGGCGCCGAGCGCCTTCAAGAGCTGCGCAAAGGTCCCGCCTCCGCAGGCGGCTTCGGCGCCGCCAAGCTGGTGAGCCGCGACAACGCCCAGGGCCTCGGTTCCGAGGCGCTCGCGCAGATCTTTCGTGCCGATGTGTCCAAGCTGCCCGCGTACGTCGGCGCCGACACCGCAAGTGGCTATGCGATCTACAGGGTGAGCCGCGTCGTCGACGTCAAGGTGGACGAGACGCGCGAGCGCGGCATGCAAAGCGAGCTCGGCAGATCGGGTGGTGCGCAGGAACTCAGGGCTTTTCTCGGCGGCCTGCGCGCCGATTCAAGCGTGGACATCAACAACGCCGCGTTGGAGAAGAAGAACTAGGGGGTCTCCACGCGGGCCGACGTTCCGGGGGAACTCGCAGCTCCGGGCGCGCTGGCGGGCAATCCTCTACGAGGGGGCGGGATCTGCCGAAACCGGTATTCCGCCGACCACCGTGTTGAATCCTGCGTCGACGTGGACGATCTCGCCGGTAACGCCCGCGGCGAGATCGGACATCAGGAATGCGGCGGTGTTTCCGACATCCTCGGTGGTGACATTGCGCCGCAACGGGGAGGTTTCTTCCACGTATTTCAGAATTTTTCCGAAGCCGGATATTCCGCTCGCCGCCAGCGTCTTGATCGGGCCGGCGGAAATGGCGTTGACGCGTATGCCCTTCGGACCCAGGCTCGCGGCGAGGTAGCGCACGCTTGCCTCCAGGCTTGCCTTGGCGAGGCCCATGGTGTTGTAGTTCGGGACGACGCGTTCGGATCCGAGGTAGGTGAGCGTGAGGAGTGCCGCGCGCCGGCCCTGCATCAGCGGGAGCGCCGCCTTGGCGAGCGCCGCGAAGCTGTAGGCGCTGACGTCGTGAGCCACGCGGAAAGCCTCCCGGGAAACGCCTTCGACAAAATCCCCGGCGATGGCTTCGCGAGGCGCATAGGCGATCGCGTGCACCAGCCCGTCCAGCGCGCTCCAGCTTTTCCCAAGGACTTCGAAAAGCGCCGAGATCTCCGCGTCGCTGGCGACATCGCAGGGAAACACGAGCGTGCTGTCCATCCCTGCTGCCATTTCCACGACGCGGTCCTTGACACGATCATTCTGATAGGTAAATGCGAGTTCGGCGCCTTCGCGGCGCGCCACCCTGGCGATGCCGTAGGCGATCGAGCGGTTGGAGAGCAGACCGGTGATCAGGAACCGCTTGCCGGCGAGAAATCCCATGAAATCGTCCCCTGAATCGAGCGGCGATTATAGCCGAGGCCGAGGCTCTCCGAATGACGGGCTGGGGCTCTTCGAATGACGCTGCGAGGAGCTTGAGCTACACTTGCCCGCCATGCGCGGCCACATCTTTACCGCGATCCTGCTCGGATGCAGCCTCGCCGCCTGCGGGCGGATCTGGAACGATCCTTATCCCGCCGAGGATCGCGGCAAGAACATTCTCTACACTTTCTTCCTCGATCGGCCCAAGCACCTCGATCCGGCGCAGTCCTATACCTCGGACGAATACGACGTCATCCAGCAGATTTACGAGCCGCCGCTGCAGTATCACTATCTGAAGCGGCCGTACGAGCTGATTCCGGCGGCCGCAACCGAGGTTCCAAAACCCAGGCTCTTCGATGAGCGCGGGCGGCCGCTTTCCGCTGCCGCTGGCGCCGACCGTGTCGCCTACAGCGAATACGATATCCGCATTCGGCAAGGCGTCCTCTATCAGCCTCACCCCGCGTTCGCCAAAGGCGACAAGGGTGAGCCCCTGTATCTCTCGCTTGCGCAGAGCGAGATCGGCTCGAAGTACACGCTGTCTGATTTTCCAAAGACCGGCACGCGCGAACTCACCGCGGAGGACTACGTCTACGAGATCAAGCGGCTCGCGCACCCGCGCCTGGTGTCGCCCATTTACGGGCACATGGCCGATTACATCGTCGGGCTGAGGGATCTGGGCGAGCGTCTCAAACGCGACAACGACGCGATGCTCGCCGAACACCAGAAACGTCATGGCGCGTCGGACCGCGGCTATCCCTGGATCGATCTGCGCAGCTACGACCTTTCAGGCGTGAAGGCGGTGGACCGCTATACCTACCGCGTGCGCATCAAGGGCAAGTATCCGCAGTTCGTCTATTGGCTCGCGATGCCGTTCTTCGCGCCGATCCCGTGGGAAGCGGACCGCTTCTACTCGCAGCGCGGCATGAGCGAAGGCCGCAACCTCACGCTCGACTGGTACCCGGTCGGCACCGGCGCCTACATGCTGGCGGAGAACGACCCCAACTCGCGTATGGTGCTCCAGGCGAATCCAAACTTTCGCGGCGAGCGCTATCCGTCGGAAGGCGAGGCCGGCGACGCAAAGGCCGGGCTGCTCGCCGACGCGGGGAAACGCGTGCCCTTCGCCGAGCGCATCGTGCTTACCCGGGAAAAGGAAAGCGTTCCCCT
Organism: Gammaproteobacteria bacterium; assembly: GCA_041490545.1. Classification (GTDB taxonomy): domain Bacteria; phylum Pseudomonadota; class Gammaproteobacteria; order Burkholderiales; family SG8-39; genus VBDM01. The sequence continues at coordinate 2,601 of JBGPTG010000115.1, read as the reverse complement.
GTGGAATAAGTTCCTGCAGGGCTATTTCGACAGCGCGGGAATCGGTTCGGACAACTTCGACCAGGCGGTGCGAATCAACGTGGAGGGTGATGCGGCGCTGACGCCGGAGATGGAACAGCGCGGGGTCCGGCTGCGCACTTCGGTCGCCCCGACCACGTTCTACCTGGCGTTCAATTTCAACGACGCGGTTGTAGGCGGCAAGGGCGACGACACGATGCGCGAGCGCGCGAAGAAGCTGCGGCAGGCGGTGTCGATAGCGATCGACTGGGAGGAATTCATCTCGATCTTCGCCAACGGCCGGGGCATCGCCGGCATGGGGCCGCTGCCTCCGGGTATCTTCGGTTACCGCGAAGACGCCCAGGGCTACAACCCGGTGGTGTACGACTGGGTGGACGGCAAGGCGAAACGCAAGCCCATCGAGGCGGCGCGCAAACTTCTCACCGAAGCCGGATATCCCGACGGCCGCGATGCAAGGACAGGGCAGCCGCTCGTGCTCTATCTCGATACCACCGAGCGCGGACCGGACGATGCTGCCCGACTCAACTGGTACCGCAGGCAGTTCGCCAGGATCGACGTGCAACTGGAGATTCGCTCGACCGACTGGAACCGCTTCCAGGAAAAAGTGCGCTCGGGAAACACGCAGATGTTTTTCCTCGGCTGGAACGCCGACTATCCCGACCCGGAAAATTTCATGTTCCTGCTCTACGGCCCGAACGGTTCGCAGGACGGGGAGAACAAGTCGCGCTACGCTAACCCGACCTTCGACCGGTTGTTCGAACAGATGAAGAACATGGATAGCGGTCCGCGCAGGCAGACAATCGTCGACCAGATGGTGAAGATCGCACGCGAGGATTCGCCCTGGGCCTGGGGCTTTCATCCCAAGGACTATGTGCTTTCGCACGACTGGGTGAAGAACGGCAAGCCGAACAAGATGGCGCGCAACGGCCTGAAATACATCCGCGTCGACCCCGGGCCCCGTGAGCGCATGCGCGAGGACTGGAACGGGCCGGCGCTGTGGCCGCTCGCCGCGATCCTCGCCGTGCTCATTCTGGGCAGCGCGCCCGCTTACATCAGCTACCGCCGGCGCGAGCGCATGGCGGCGAAACCCGCATGAAATCGGACCGATTGGCTCGTCGCTCCCGCGTAAGCGGGAGCCCAGTGCCGCTCCCCGGACCGCTGGATTTCCGCTTTCGCGGGAATGACGAACAATCGTGATCGCCTATATCATCCGCCGCACGCTCTACGCCATCCCGATCCTCATCGGGGTGAACCTCATCACTTTCCTCTTGTTTTTCGTCGTCAATACGCCCGACGACATGGCGAGGATGCAGCTCGGCGTCAGGCGCGTCACCACCGAGGCCATCGACAAATGGAAGGCCGAGCACGGCTACGACAAACCGATGCTCTACAACGGACGCGCCGAAGGCCTGGATCACGTGACGAACACGATTTTCTACGAGAAATCGGTGCGTCTGTTTGCCTTCGACTTTGGCAACGCCGACGACGGCCGCTCTATCCGTCATGAGATATCGACGCGCATGTGGCCGAGCCTGGCGCTGCAGCTGCCGGTGTTCCTGGTCGGCATCGCGGTGAACATCACCTTCGCGCTGCTGATGGCGTTTTTCCGCGCCACGTATCTCGACTTCTGGGGCGTGGTCGTGTGCGTGGCGATGATGTCGATCTCCGGGTTGTTCTACATCATCGGCGGCCAGTATCTCTTCTCCAAGATATGGAATCTGGTTCCCGTTTCCGGTTATGCCGGCGGGCCGGACGCGTTCAAGTTCCTGGCGCTCCCGGTTGTAGTCGGAGTGGTGGGTGGCATCGGTTCGGGAGCTCGCTGGTACCGCACCATTTTCCTCGAGGAGATGGGCAAGGACTACGTCCGCACCGCGCGCGCGAAGGGCCTGGCGGAAACCGCGGTGATGTTCAGGCACGTGCTGAAGAACGGCATGATCCCGATCCTGACCGGCGCGGTCGTGGTGATTCCCACCTTGTTCATGGGTGCGCTGATCGCCGAGTCCTTTTTCGGCATCCCGGGGCTGGGCAGCTATACCATCGACGCGATCCAGGCGCAGGATTTCTCCGTAGTGCGCGCCATGGTGTTTCTCGGATCGGTCCTCTACATTCTGGGGCTGCTGCTGACGGATATTTCCTACACCATGGTCGACCCGCGGGTCCGGCTTGAATGATGTTCGTCCCGCTAAAAACCGACATACTCGTCTGGCTGCTGGTCGCGGCGATCGCCGCCTATTTCGCCTATGTCCGGCGCCAGCCTCACCTGCTGGTACCCTGGCGGCGCGTCACCCAAAGCGCCTATGGAATGTCCGCGCTGGTCGTACTTGCAGTGTTCGTGCTCATCGGCCTGCTCGATTCGCTGCACTACAGGCCGGCGCTCGAGCGCAAGGGAGCAGAGGGCGGGACCGCGTATTCGACCGAGGTGCTGTCGGTTTTCGACGCCGCCGCGAGCCCGCTACGCGCCCGCCGCGAGCGCACCTATTCCGCGCCTTTCGCGACCCGGGCCTATGCGCGCGAGACGCTCGAAATCCCGGGACAGGACGGCAAGGTCCGGCAGGCGAGGGAGTTTCCCAGGCTGACCTGGGG
>JBGPTG010000114.1:0-9555 GCA_041490545.1 Gammaproteobacteria bacterium | reverse complement strand
TCTGGCCGAGATCTTGACCGGAGCGCGGCATCGGGTGGCAACCGCCAGTTGCGGGCGCGAAGCGCTGGAGCGGATGGCAGCAGAGCACTACGATGTGATCCTCACGGATATCCACATGCCCGACCTCGATGGGCGCGCCTTATATCAGGAGATCGAGCGGCGCTGGCCTGAGCGGGCCGGGCGCGTCGTCTTTGTGACCGGGGATACTCTGGCTTCGACGTTGCGTGAGTTCGCCGCCGAGAGCGGTCGTCCCGTGATTGAGAAACCATTCCTGCCCGGCGAGGTGCGCCGCGTCGTCGCCGAGATGGCCATGAATGGCGAGCGCAGCGCCCGCCATTGAAGGCGCGGCAGTCAGAGCCGATCCGGCCGAGGTCTATAATCCGGCGAGGGCGTCCGACGAGCGAGCGACGATTGACGGAAATGGCTGAAGGGCGTGTCTAGCATCAAATCCAGGCTGTTACTCGGCGCCCTCCTGATATCGCTTCTGGTCGGGTTCATGGCGGTGTTCGCGGTCGAGGAACAACTGGGCACCGCCGAAGCCGCGGCGAAGATCGAAGCCGAGCACCTGGCGACTGCGCTGGCCTACAGCAGCATGGGCGAAGTGGCCAACAAGGATAAAAAGCCGCTGCAGAATTACGTCGACGGCTTGCACCTCATCTACCACCGGGACATCACCCTCGTCGACTTGAAAAAGATGAGGATCGCGGATTCGGACGCGGGCGACGTGGGCAACGTGTACGAGCACGACCAGAACAACGAGGTCGGGCAAACGCTCAAGGACGGGCAGCCGAGGCACTTCACCGAAGTGAGTCCGCTTTTCCCGTCGGGGACCCGGCAAATCGTCGTTTCGATCAGGAAGGAAGCCAGGGGGGGCAGCCCCGTTATCGGGGCGGTCATCATGGAATACACCCCGATCTATGACGAGCTGCTGGGCATCGCGCAAGCGAAGATTCGCCTGATCGTTCTGGCGGCGGCCGTTTGCGTCGTTCTGGCTCTGCTTGCCAGCCTGATGATCGCAACGCGCATTACAAAACCCTTGACTGCTCTGACTCGCGCCGCTGCGGACCTTGCCTCGGGCAAGTTCGAAACGAAGGTGAACGTGGACCGCCGCGATGAGATCGGCGTCCTTGCCAAGGCGTTCAACGATATGGCCGTCGAATTGAAGGAGTCCCAGAGTAAGCTGCTGGCCCATGGTCGAGAGCTCGAATCGAAGGTCGCGGCACGAACGGCGGAGCTCTCCGAGCGCAATCGGGAAATCACGCTGTTCAGCAAGATCAACGACTTTCTCCAGGCGAGCGATACCGAGGCGGAGGCTTACTCGGTCATCTCGAGGACCGCGACGCAGCTGTTTCCCGACGACTCCGGGGCGCTTTTCGTCATCAGTGCTTCGCGCAACATGGTGGAAGCGAACGCGACCTGGGGCCCGACACCCCCGGCCAATGTCGTCTTTCCGCCCAACGATTGCTGGGCGCTCCGGCGCGGACAGGGTCATCTCGTCCTGGGTAACGAGGTGCGGTGCCGGCATGTTGCCGAAGACGGCCGTATGTATGCCTGCCTGCCGCTGGTGGCGCAGGGAGAAACCCTGGGCATATTGCATCTTTCGAACGGCCCGTCGGCCGACGACAAGGCCGGCGAAGATCACATGGCGGAGAAGTTCAGACTGGCCAAGGGTTTCGCCGAAAATATCGGGCTCGCCATCGCCAACCTGAAGCTGCGGGATGCGATGCGCAGCCTGTCGATCCGGGATCCGCTGACCGGACTGTTCAACCGCCGTTACATGGAAGAGTCGCTGACTCAGGAGCTTTTTCGCGCGAAACGCCAGTCCACTCAACTCGCGGTCATGATGCTCGACATCGATCACTTCAAGCAGTTCAACGACAGCTTCGGCCACGACGGCGGCGATGCCGTCTTGCGCGAGTTGGGCGTGTATCTGAAAAAGCAGGTCCGCGGCAGCGATGTCATCTGCCGCTACGGGGGCGAGGAATTTCTGGTGCTCCTGTCTCCGACGACGATGGAAGGCGCCCGGATGCGCGCCGAGCAGATACGCGATGGCGTCAAGCTCCTGAGCGTACGTCACGCCCGGAAAAGCCTCGGCACGATTGCGATTTCGGTGGGGATGGCCGTTTTTCCCGAGCATGCGTCCGAGCCGGAGGCTCTGGTCAAGGCTGCCGACATCGCCCTTTATCAAGCCAAGCAGGGAGGGCGGGACCGGGTGGTGGTGTTTGCCGGGAAGGCTGATCAGACCGCGTCGTAGCGCGAGCGAGCCGCAAGCCCGAGGAATGCGATGCGCGCTCGGCGAAAAACCGGCGGGTCTGCGGGCGGCGTCGCGCTCACCGCGGTGATGAAGAGATTGAGCACGCCCTTGAAGTGGTTAGTCCTTATCTCCGCGAGGATGAAAATGAGCCAGCAGCAATCCGCACCGCCCAAAACGCCTTACGGCCCGCCGATTTCGCTCGAGGCGGCGAAGAAAGCCATGGCCGCGGCCGAAGCCGAGGCGCTCGCGCACCAGTGGGGCATGGCGATCGCCATCGTCGACTCCGGCGGCAATCTCGTGATGCTGCAGCGGCTGGACAACACTCAGCTCGCTTCGCCGCGGCTCGCCGAATACAAGGCCCGCACCGCGGTCGAGTTCCGGCGCCCGACGAAAGTTTTCGAGGACGCGGTCGCCGACGGCGGACTGGGCCTGCGGGTGCTGACTTTCGGCGCATGCGTCGCCGAGGGTGGTGTGCCGCTGATGGCGCAGGGCAGGATCATCGGCGCCATCGGCGTTTCGGGCGCGGCTTCGCATCAGGATGCTCAAGTGGCCAAGGCGGGCGCCGACGCCCTCGGGTAGGACGCCGTCTCGCTGCGCCGGCGCTGGTGCCGGCGCTCAACTACCTCAGCGTGCACGCGGGCTTATCCCTCGCGGCGACGCGCTATTATCCAAATAAAATCAAGACCATCGATGCAGCCTGACGGTTACGCGACAGCCTGCGGCATGAAGGGATGTACCCCAATCGTTGCGCCGTTCGCGATTCTCTTGCCCCGACCCCAAAGTCCGGCATAGTATGGACGTACTTGGCATTAATGCACAAACGTAATCGGTATTAATGCACATTTGCCGGCACTGAGCAGGGGCGTAAGCCGCAGTTAAAAGGCAGCGCATGGTGCAGGCGGGCTTGCGGTAAGAAGTATTTGCTGATGGTTTGGGCCTTGGGGGGCTAGTGGCCGTGAAGGCGTCAGGTGTGCCGGATGATCCGCGGCGGCGCGTGTGGTTCCGCACGCTCGCTGCGGGCATTTTCTCTGCAGCCGGAGAGGCTGCGGCGCGCGGCCTTCCCGACGCGCCGCTCAGCAAGTTCTCCCTGGGGCAGTCGATACAACACATCTCGGGACGCGTGCTGGTGAACGGGCGCCCGGCTACGCTTGCGACGCCGATCAATACCGGCGATGTCGTTGAGACCGCAAACGATGCAGAGGTGATCTTCACGATCACAACGGAAAAATTCATCCTGCGCGGCGGCAGCCGTGCGGTCGTGGGGGAACCGCGTTCGCCGCTGAAGGATGCGCTGCGCATGGTGACGGGCCGGACCGCCGACACCTCCAGGCAGCACCCAATCGTTATCGCTTCGAGCACGATCGGCATTCGCAACTAGCTTCGGGCACTGGCCCGGAGCGAAGAGTCTCCTGGAATTCCCTGGCGCACTCGGCGCCGCTCGGGCCATCCGCTCGCGGCAGAGCGAACACTGCTGATTCGCCGAGGGACGCGCAACTCTGGAATGAATCCGGCTCTCCGATCCGGAATCCGGGAATAAATCCGCTCGCCGTCCGGTCTTGCAGGGTGAGGCTGGGGCAATTGGCCCCACCTCCACCCTTATACAAGGAGGCGGCAATGCGCAATGCGATCGATCGCAGGGATTTTCTCAGGCTGGCGGGGCTGGGCGGGGCGGTGTTCGCTTCGGGACTGGCCGGCTGTGCCGCCCTGGGCCGCGCCGGGCAGGACGACTTCTATTTCGTGCAGCTCTCCGACGCCCACTGGGGCTTCAGCGGTGCGGCGCTCAATCCCGACGCCGGCGGCACCTTGCACAAGGCGGTCGCCGCGGTCAACGACCTGGCGGTCCCTCCGGATTTCATCGTGTTCACGGGCGATCTCACGCACACGACCGACGACCCGAAGGAGCGACGCAGACGCCTGGCGGAGTTCCGCGACATCGTCGGCGCCCTGAAGAACAAGAACGTGCGCTTCATGCCCGGGGAGCACGACGCGTCCCTGGACAAGGGCCAGGCGTGGAAGGAATTCTTCGGCGCGAGTTACTACAGTTTCGATCACAAAGGCGTGCACTTCGTCGCGGTCGACAACGTCTCCGACCCGGCAGCGCGGATCGGCGACGAGCAGCTGGCGTGGCTCAAGGCCGATCTGGCGGCGCAGGCGGGCGACGCGCGCATCGTCGTGTTCGCGCACCGGCCGCTCTTCGATCTCTATCCGCAGTGGGACTGGGCGACGCGCGACGGTGCGCAGGCGATCGAGATCCTCATGCCCTACAAGAACGTCACGGTGTTCTACGGCCACATCCACCAGGAACACCACCACATGACCGGGCACATCGCCCACCACTCGGCGAAGTCGCTGATCTTTCCGCTGCCCGCGCCGGGTTCGCTGCCCAAGCGCGTGCCCGTGGCCTGGGACCCGGCGCAGCCGTACCGCGGCCTGGGCTTCCGCAGCGTCGAGGCCGAGGTCGGCAAGGCGGCGTACGAGATCACCGAGTATCCCGTCGCGAAGGCGTGAGCAACCGCCGTGCAGCGCCGCCAGTTGCTGGCCCTGGGTCTCGCTGCCGCCGCCGGCGCAGCGCTCCCGCAGCCACAGGAGCGGGTGATCCGCATCGTCGCGAGGAAGTTCGAGTACTCGCCCAGCGAGATCACCCTGCAGAAGGGCGTGCCGGTGGTGCTCGAGCTGACGAGCGAAGACGTGATCATGGGTTTCTCCGCTCCGGACTTCAAGGCCGGGGCGGAGATCGTTCCTGGGAAGGTTGCCCGTGTCCGCTTGGTCCCCGACCGGGTCGGGAGCTTCGATTTCTTCTGCGACGTGTTCTGCGGCGAGTTCCACGAAGACATGGCCGGGAAAATCCATGTCGTCGCGTGACCTGGGATATCATCGTGCTCCCCGTTCGATTGCGCACTCCCGAAGAACATCTTGAGCGATCGCAAGCGCAGGTTCGAGTTGCTGGTGCTGCCGCACCTCGGTGCGGCGTACAACCTTGGCGAGCTGAACGATCTCGCGCGGCTGCTCGCCCGGCGCAGCGCGGCGCCCTGAGGGGCCGCCCGATGCTTCCGGGGCCGATGGATGTTAAGCTTTCGGCCGGGAGGCATCGTGAAAAGACTCTGGGTATCGTTGGCATTGCTGGCTGGCATTTTGGCGATCGGGAGTGCCGAAGCGGTCTGCACCTGCCACTGCGTGAACGGGGAGGCGAAGGCGTTTTGCACCTACGCGACTGAAATCGAGCCGGTGTGCCCGCCGCGTTTTTGCCCGATGCCTGCCGTCGTTCCCGAGGCGCCCCAGCCTCCTACCCCCGGTCCCCGGAACTGCGTGGTAAGAGAGATACTCAACGACCGCACCGGGAAGTTTGAAAAGCGGGAAGTCTGCAGCTGACAGTCTCGAGGGCGCGCCTCGACGAGGCTCGGGTCGCTGGTTCAGTGGGTCAGGTCTTCATTGCGACGAGCGAAATGCTCTTGACGCCGAATTTCGCCGCCGCCCCCTGAGCGTTCTTCGAAATGAAGCGGTACTGTGGATTGTCGCGCACCTCGCCCACGCGCAGCCCCGCGGCGCGGATCGAAGCGAGGTAACCGTCGGCCTTCATCGCGCCGCCGATGCAGGCGGCCCACAGGGTCGCGTCGCAGGTGATGCCCTCCGGCAGCTGCGTCCCGGTGACGATGTCGGCAAGCGCAAGCCTGCCGCCCGGCTTCAACAGGCGCGCGGCTTCCCGGAACACCGCGTCCTTGTCCGGCGCAAGATTGATAACGCCGTTGCTGATGACGAGGTCGAAGGTGGCGTTCGCGAGACCGGTCTGCTGGATATACCCCTTGCGGTACTCGACATGGCCAACCCCGGCCGCCTTGCGCAGCCGCTCCGCCTTCGCGAGCTGCTCATCCGTCATGTCTACGCCGACCACCCTGCCGGCGGCGCCCACCTTCAGCGCCGCGACGAAGCTGTCCATGCCCGAGCCGCTGCCGAGATCGACGACCGTCTCGCCGGGAAGGAGCCGCGCCAGATCGAAGTAATAGCCGACGCCGGCAAACGACGCGATCGCCTCGGACGGGATCACGTCGAGATCCGTCGGCGAGTAGCCGAGGCGCTCGGCCATCGCCCGGCCCATCTCGAAGTGGAACTCCCCTTCCGGCTGGAGCGCGACCGAGCGGTACATCGCCTTGACCTTGGTTTCCAACGCGACGACATCGAGACTTTTCGTTGCTGTCTGCAGGGTATTCATCCTCGAACCTCCTGGTTGTTTTCAAACGTCCTTGACGCGCCAGCCCGTGAATGCAGCCGCCCGCGCACGACGGAAATCACGGACACTGCATCCGAGGTGCTGAGGCTTATATCGTCCGCGGTCACCGGCGGGCGGCGCGCTCGCCGCGCGCCGGTGCACAGCGTAATTAGGCTGGCACTCCTACTTCCTGACGACGATGTCGGCTTTCGTGGTGCCGACAATATCAAACAGCTCCTTCTGCTCAGCCGCCGGGACCTTGAATTTGTCCAGGGATTTCTTGAACTCCTTGGCCATCACGCCCCACTCTTTCTCGCTGATGTTCAAATGAGCGTGGGATTCCTTCATCGCCTTTCCGGTGTACTTGCATGGCCCGCCGGTCACCCCACAGACCATCTGAGATACCTGGAACTTGAGGTAAGGCGCCGGAGAGCTTTTCCGGCCGGCGTTAATGGCGGGATTCTTGTTCAGCTCCTTGTTTGCCACGAGCCGGTTGATGAAGTCATCGACGACGACCGTGATGCCTTTCAGGCCGCCCAGCCTTTCATAAAGGGATTTCTGAGCGCCGGGCTGTTGCGCCGAGACGACCGGCGCGAAAGACGTGCCCAACGTGATCGCTACAGATAGCAGGGCCATTCTCAAAATATTCATTTGTTTACCTTTGCTGGTTTTTGGGCTCAATGATCTGACACGCCGCCATGGAGCCATAAACAAGGCAGCCTAACGTGAGTCAATACCCCGTCACCCTTCTTTCGAAATCGAAGCGATGCGCCATTCGATCTGAGAAAAGGATGCCGCACTCGCTGCCGGAAGGCTTGTAGAGGCGCTTGATTTTCTCTTGAGATCGGCGTGACTAATCCACTAGAATCGCCTCAAACCAGACTTGGATAGAGGCTCAGGGTGCTGCCGATTTTCTTTGAGGACTATAGTCTTGACGTTGATCGGCGGGAGCTCAGGCGCAGCTCCGATCTGGTCGCGATCGAGCCTCAGGTGTTCGATCTGCTGGTGTACCTCGTGGCGAACCGCGATCGAGTCCTCACCAAGGACGACCTCATGGCCGCCGTCTGGGACGGCCGGGTCGTGTCCGAATCGACACTGACGAGCCGCATCAATTCCGCGCGCAAGGCGGTGGGCGATACCGGCGGGGAGCAGCGCCTGATTCGCACCTATGCGCGCAAGGGCGTGCGTTTCGTGAGCGAGGTGCGCGAATCGCCGGTTCCGCGGGCAACGGAGCCCGGCGCTCCGAGCACGCTTTCACCGCTGCCCGACACCCGCGGCAAGCCGTGCATCGCGGTCGTTCCTTTCGTCAATCTCAGCGGCGATACGGAACAGGAGTATTTTTCGGACGGCATCACCGAAGACATCATTACGGCGCTCTCCAGGCATCGCTCGCTCCTCGTCATCGCCCGCAATTCGACATTTGCCCTCAAAGGGCAAAGCGGCGATGTGCGCCGCATCTGGCTCGATCTGGGAGCCGGTTACCTCGTTCAGGGCAGTGTCCGCCGAGTCGGGCAGCGCGTGCGCATCACGGCGCAGCTCGTGGAGACGGAGGGCGGACGGCACATCTGGGCGGAGCAGTACGACCGCGGGCTTGACGAAATGTTCGAGGTGCAGGACGAAATCACGGCGATGATCGCCGCCCGGCTCGAACCGGAGGTCGGGAACGCGGAACGATCCCGGGCGGACCGAAAGCCTTCGCGGACTTTCAATGCGTGGGACTTCTTTCGCCTCGGCACCACGCACTTCTACAAATCGACGGCGGACGACAACCGTGAAGCGCAACGGCTGTTCCGTCGCGCGATCGATCTGGATCCCACCTTGGCGGAGGCGCATGGATTTCTCTCCTACGCGATCGTTCTCAGCATGATCTATTTCGATGCGGAGCCCGATGATGCCCTGCTCGGCGAGGCGGTCGAGATCGCAAAGAAAGGGGTGATGCTTGACGATCGCGACGCAACCGTTCGCTTCATGTACGGACGGGCGCTGCTCGCGCGGAAGGCCTATGGCGAGGCGCTCGGCGAGTTGGAGGCGGCCGTTGAACTCAATCCTAATCTCGCCGTTGTCTATTGCGGCCTCGGTGATTCGCTCGCCTATGATGGCCGTATCGGCGAGGCCATTCCCTACTTCCAGCGGGCGATCAATCTCAGTCCCCATGATCCGCTGCGTTGGGCGTTCTATTCGTACGGGGCGCTCGCATATCTGTTTGCGCGAGAGTTTGATCTGGCGGAAGACTGGGCACGCAAAGCCACCCGTGTTCCGAACTGTCATTACTGGGGCTTTGCGCACCGCGTTGCCGCATTGGGGTACTTGCAGCGCGCGGATGAGCTGGGGACGGCTTTCGCCGAGCTTCGGAAAATCAAGCCGGATTTCACCTGCAAGCTTGCCCGGGAACGGCTCTTCTATCTGAAGAATCCAGACCAGATCGCGCTTTACATTGACGGCCTTCGGCGGGCGGGCGTTCCCGAGAGCTAGGAAAACCGAAACAGCATGGTCATGGACGTTGTTCTGGTGGAGGCGGCGGGAATCGAACCCGCGTCCGTAAGCCCTACGCAGTCAGGACTACATGCTTAGCCTGGTCATTTGGGTTTCGCCTTGCGACCGCCGACCGGCAGGCTGACGCTTGGCTAGCCGCTTCGACGGATCCGCCTGGCCAAGCTGCCAGACCGGGCGGAGAGGCTGATGTAAATGACGCTGCACCTCTTTCGAGGCCTAGCCCATCAGCAGGCTAGTGCAGCGTCTCGCGGGTATTAGGCCGCGAGAGCGAAACGCTCGTCGTTTGCGTTTGTAAGTTTCCAGATGGATTTACGAGGTCACTGGTCCTCGGCATGCCCTGCGCTGTTTCGATACCCGCGTCGAAACCAGGTCGCCCCCGATTTCTCTGCAGCGCTGCAATTATCCCATAGATGCGGCCGCGCCGGCCCGGATTCAAGGGGCTATCTGGGAGCGCCTTCGCCGGCTTCCACCAGCACCAGCTCGTTTTCCCCCGCCTGGTTCTTGCGGCGAAACGCCGCGGCCTCCTGGTACTCCTGCGAGTTGAAGCAGGCGACGCCCTGCTCGAAGCTCGGGAACTCGATGACGACGAAGCGGTTGAATTTCT
>JBGPTG010000113.1:0-9645 GCA_041490545.1 Gammaproteobacteria bacterium | reverse complement strand
CGCAACAGAACAGGCCATGCGCGCGTTGCCACCGGATCGTTCGGCTAGGCGCTTTCGGTAGATGAACCGCTACCCGCTTTGGGTCTACGTCACCATCGGGGTGGCGCTCGCACTGGGCGCCCTGTATACGCTGCCGAACTTCTTCGGCGAAGCGCCCGCGGTGCAGGTGTCCCCGGCGCGCGCCACGCTGAAAGTCGACACTTCGGTGCTCGGCCGCGTCGAGGACGCGCTGAATAAGGCCGGCATCGCTCCGACCGGGACCTTTCTCGACCTCGCAAGCGTCAAGGTCCGGCTCGCCGACACCGATACGCAGCTGAAGGCGAAGGACGTCATCAGCGCCGCGCTCAACCCCGACGCCGCCAACGCCTCCTACACCGTCGCCCTGAATCTCCTTCCGAATTCCCCCCGCTGGCTCGCGGCGCTCCACGCGCTGCCCATGTACCTGGGCCTCGACCTGCGCGGCGGCGTGCATTTCCTCCTGCAGGTGGACATGCGCGCCGCGCTCACCAAGCGTGCCGAGAGCCTCGCCGGCGACATACGCTCGCAGCTGCGCGACAAGAGCGTGCGCCACTCGGGGATCACGCGCGAGGGCAACAACGTCGTTATCCAGTTCCGCGATGCCGAGACCCGCGACAAGGCGCGCGCGGTCATCGCCGAGCAGATTCCCGACCTGCAGCTCGCCGACGCCGGCGTGGGGAGCGAGCTGCGCCTGGTCGCCTCGATCCGCCCGGAGGCGCAGAAGCGCACCCAGGAGTTCGCCCTCAAGCAGAACATCCAGACGCTGCACAACCGCATCAACGAACTCGGCGTCGCCGAACCCGTGATCCAGCAACAGGGCGCGGACCGCGTCGTGGTGCAGCTGCCGGGCGTGCAGGACACGGCGAAGGCGAAGGAGATTCTCGGCCGCACCGCGACCCTGGAAATCCGCATGGTCGACCACGACAACTCGAACATGGCGGCGCTCGCCACGGCCCAGGCCGGCCAGGTGCCCTTTGGCGACGAGTTCTACCTCGAGCGCGACGGCCAGCCGCTGCTGGTGAAGAAGCAGGTGGTGCTCACCGGGGACCGGCTCACCGATGCGCAGCCCGGGTTCGACACCCAGACGCAGGAACCCGCGGTGCATCTCACGCTGGATGCGACCGGCGCGCGCATCTTCAAGGAGTACACGCGCGAAAACGTCGGCAAGCGCATGGCGATCCTGCTCATCGAAAAGGGCAAGGGCGAGGTGGTCACCGCGCCGGTGATCCGCAGCGAGATCGGCGGCGGGCGCGTGCAGATCAGCGGCCGGATGACCACCGTCGAGGCGAACGACGTGGCGCTGTTGCTGCGCGCGGGGGCGCTCGCCGCTCCGATGGAGATCATCGAAGAGCGCACGGTCGGCCCCTCGCTCGGCGCGGAGAACATCAAGAAGGGCTTCGACTCGACCATCTACGGCTTCGCCGCGCTGTCGCTCTTCATCATCGTCTACTACTCGCTCTTCGGCGTGTTCTCCGCGCTCGCGCTGTGCGCGAACCTGCTGTTCCTCATCGCGCTGCTGTCGATGCTGCAGGCCACGCTCACGCTGCCCGGCATCGCGGCGATCGCGCTCACCCTGGGCATGGCGATCGACGCCAACGTGCTCATCAACGAGCGTGTGCGCGAGGAACTGAGGGGCGGCGTCACGCCGCAGGCGGCGATCCACGCCGGCTACGAACGCGCCTTCGGCACCATCCTCGACTCCAACGTGACCACGCTGATCGCGGGGCTCGCGCTTCTCATCTTCGGATCGGGGCCGGTGCGCGGCTTCGCCGTGGTGCACTGCCTGGGCATCCTCACCTCGATCTTTTCCTCGGTGGTGGTGAGCCGCAGCATGGTCAACTTTGTCTACGGCTCGCGCCGCAAGCTCGAGCGCGTGGCAATCGGCAACACCTCCTGGAAATAGCCCATGGAATTCTTCAAGATCCGCACCGATATCCCGTTCATGCGCCACGCACTGGCGTTCAACGTGGTGTCGCTCGTCACCTTCCTCGCCGCAGTGTTCTTCCTTTCCACCAAGGGGCTGAATTTCTCCATCGAGTTCACCGGTGGAACGGTAATGGAGGTCAACTACGAGCACGCAGCCGAAGTGGAGAAGATCCGCAAGGCGCTGGATGCGCGCGGCTACAACGACACCTCGGTGCAGAATTTCGGCTCCTCGCGTGACGTGCTGATCCGCATGCCTTTGAAGCCCGGCCAGAACAGCGCAGAGCTCTCGAAGACAGTGATGGAAGGGCTCATCGCGGACGACAAGACCGCAAAGCTGCAGCGCGTTGAATTCGTCGGTCCGCAGGTCGGGCGGGAACTCGCCGAGAACGGCGCGCTCGCCCTGCTCATCACCTCGCTCGGCATCGTCGGCTACCTGGCCCTGCGCTTCGAATGGAAATTCGGCGTGGCCGCGATTATCGCCAACCTGCACGACGTGGTGATCATCCTCGGGTTCTTTGCCCTGTTCCAGTGGGAGTTCTCGCTGCCGGTACTGGCGGCCGTGCTCGCGGTGCTCGGCTACTCGGTGAACGAATCGGTGGTCATCGCCGACCGGATCCGGGAAAACTTCCGCAAGATGAGAAAGGCGACGGTCACCGAGATCATCGACAGCGCCATCACGCGCACCATCTCGCGCACCATCATCACCCACGGCTGCACCCAGACCATGGTGACCTCGATGCTGGTGTTCGGCGGCCCGGCCCTGCACTACTTCGCGCTCGCCCTGACCATCGGCATTCTCTTCGGCATCTATTCCTCGGTGCTGGTCATGGCGCCCATCGTGCGCTGGCTGGGCATCCAGCGCGAGGACCTGGTGAAGCCCCTCAAGGACAAGAAGCAGGAGGCGGTGGTCTAGGAAGCTCCGGGATCCGGGAATAAAATGCCGCCCCGGACTGTTATGACTTCCGTGCGGCGGATGCCGCTACAATGACGTTCGCAATCAACCTGAATGAGGAGAAATGCATGAACAAGAAGCTTCTATCGACCGGGCTCGCCCTGGCGCTGGCCGTGGGCTATAGCGCGGCCGCCCTCGCGCAAGTCAAGCCGGAAATCCTGGTGAAGCAGCGCCAGGCGGCGATGACCCTGCAGGGCAAGTACTTCGGCCCCATGGGCGGCATGGCCCAGGGCAAGGTTCCGTACAACGCTGAAACCGTCGCGCTCAACTCGGCGTTTCTCGACGCGCTGAGCCGCATGCCCTGGGACGGCTTCGCGGCCAGCACCAAGGACGTGAAAGACGTAAAAACCGCTGCCCTGCCGGCGATCTGGGGCGAACCGGCCAAGTTCAAGGCGGCGCAGGACAACTTCCAGAACGCGGTGCAAGGGCTCGTAAAAGTGAGCAGAGGCGGCGACGAAGCTGCAATCAAGACGGCGATCGGCGGCGTCGGCAAGACATGCGGTGCGTGCCACACGGATTTCCGCCAGAAGCAGTAAGGGCGCTATCGTCCGAAAAACCCCCGCCACGGCGGGGGTTTTTTTGAGCCATCGCAGTCTTCCCCTTGTTAGAATCTCGCAGCTCATGACGCTGCCCCGCTCCCGCACTTTCGTTCGCGCCGTGCTCGCCGCACTGCTCGCGTGTGCGGCAGCGCTTGCGCAGGCGCAGGGCGACGCGAAACGTGGCGAATATCTCGCCAAGGCCGGCGGCTGCGTCGGCTGCCACACCGAGGAAAAGAAGGACGCGGTGCCGTTCGCCGGGGGCCGGGCGCTGAAGACCCCCTTCGGCACCTTCTACGGACCGAACATCACGCCGCACCCCGAGGCGGGACTCGGACGCTGGAAAGAAGAGGACTTCGTGCGCGCCATGCGCCAAGGCGAACGCCCCGACGGCAAGAACTACTTCCCGGCCTTTCCCTATCCGTCGTTCACCAGGATTTCCGATACCGACCTGCGCGACCTGTGGGCCTATCTCCGAACCCTGACGCCGAGCGCGCAGGTGAGCCGCGAGCACGATCTTGGATTTCCCTTCGGCTGGCGCTTCCTCGTCACCTTCTGGAAGTGGTTCTTCTTCACGCCCGGACCGTACCAGAGCGTCCCGTCGCTCGGGGAGATCGTCAACCGCGGCGCGTACCTCGTGCAGGCGCTCGGCCATTGCGGCGAATGCCACACGCCGCGCAACTTCCTCGGCGGCCCGAAGATGAGCCGCTTCCTCGCAGGCGGCAAAACGCCCGAGGGCAAGGACGTCTCCAACCTCACGCCCACCGGCCTGAAGAAGCAGGACGACAAGGAGATCAAGGATTTCCTCGTCACCGGCCTCACCGCCGAGGGCGACGTGGCGGCCGAGGCGATGGGCGAAGTCATCCGCAACACTACCAGCCTGCTCACCCCCGCCGACCTCGACGCGATCATCGCCTACCTGCGCACCCTGCCGGCGGTTCCCAACGAAAAGAAGTAAACCGGGGACAGACCACGGTTTCACGCGCCCTAGACTCGCCTAGATTAGCGAACCTTACATACCGTGGTCTGTCCCCGGTTTTGGCAGCGTCCGGCCCTCCCGCGCAATGCAAAACCAGGTCCCGGCGAAAATCACCGCCGCCCCGAGCAGGATGGTGAGATCGAGCGGCTCGCCGTAGAACAGCAGTCCGACCACCGCGATCAGCGGCAGCCGCAGGAAATCGATCGGCGCGACCACCATGGCGTCGGCAATGCGGAATGCGCGCGTCAGGAAGAAATGCGCGCTCAGGCCGCAGCCACCGAGGACCAGTATCCACGGCAGCTCGGCGGCGCCGGGCGCGACCCAGCCGGGAAGCGCGAGGAACAGGCCGAGCGGCGCCTGGACCGCCGCCATGTAGAACAGCACCGCGAACGTCGAGTCGTCGGCGGACAGGCGCTTGGTGGCGATATTCATCGAAGCGTAGGCGAACGAGCCGGCCAGCATCACCAGCGCTGCCGGCTGCAGCGGTCCGAGGCCGGGCTTGAGGATGATGAGGATGCCGGCGAGGCCGAGCGACAGCATCACCGCGCGGCCGAAGTTGAGGCGCTCGCCCAGCAGCAGCATCGCCAGCAGCGCGGTCCACACCGGCATGGTGAACTCGATCGCGAACACGGTGGCGAGCGGCAGCAGCGCGAGGGCGTACACCCAGGCGTACTGACCGCCGAAATGCAGCAGGTTGCGCAGAACGTGCAGGCCGAACAAGCGCGTGCGCAGCGCGCCCCAGCCGAAGCGCGGCATCAGGGCGAGCAGCACCAGCAGCGCAACCAGGCTGCGCAGGAACAGGATCTCGAAGTTGCCCAGACCGCGCAGCAGTTCGCGCGCCGCCACAGCCATGAGGGCAAACGACAGCATCGCGCCCCCCATCCACAGCGCCCCGCGTAGCGCGGCGGAGGGGACAGACAGTGGTTTTTCCCTCTTCACCGTTCGATTGCCGGCAGGCCGGAAAACCGTGGTCTGTCCCCGGTTTTCATCTAAAGTCGGCGCGCTCGAGCAGGCGGGAAGCGGCGTATCCGAACACGAGTCCCCAGAACGGCGCGCCGACGTTGAGGATGGCAACGTCGGCCACCGTCACCAGAAACGTCACCAGTGCGCCAAGCGCGAAACGCTCCCGGAAGCTCACCGTGAACGCCGTCTGCAGCACCCGCAACATGGCGAGCCCGGCGAGTGCGGCGATGAACGCTTTGGGCGTGGCGAGCATCAGGTGCGTGAAGAACGGAGACAGCAGTCCGAAGGCGAGCGCGAGCAGGCCGACGAAAATCCCTGCGGTGTAGTGCCGGTGCTTTTCGCCCGAGGAGGAAATGATCGCGTTCACCGGCCCGGTGAGGCAGGTGGATACGGCACCGACGAACGCCGTGACGATCGATCCGGCCCCGCAGGCAGCCGCGATGGCGTTGACCGGCGGCGCATGCCCCGCCGCGCGCAGCACCGTGATCCCCTGCCCGTTCTGCACGACCAGCACCGTGATCGCGAGCGGCACCACGAGCTCCACCATCGCGCGCCAGGAAAATACCGGGGCGTACAGGTTCGGATGCGCGAGGACCACGGCCTGGGGCGCGGCGTGGAATTTCCCCAGCACCACCACCAGCACCGCGCCGAGCGCGAGCGCGCCGATCAGCGGCGGCACCAGGCGCGAGACCCGGACGGACGCCGAGAGCAGCACGAACGCCGCCACCATCGGCGCGGCGATCCAGAAATCGTCGCGCACGGCGAAGACGAGATCCATGCCGAAGCGCAGGAACACGCCCGCCACCATGCCCATGACGATCGGCATCGGCACCGCTTCCATCGCGCGGCGCACCCAGCCCGAGAGCCCGAGCGCGAGCATCAGAACCCCGGTTGCGATGAACGCGCCGATCACCTCCGCGTAGCTCAGGTGGCCGAGCGCGGGCCCGACCAGCACCGCACCGGGAATCGTCCAGAAAAACACCAGCGGCTGCCGATACCACCAGCAGAAACCGATGCTGATCAGCCCGTTGAGGAAAAACGCGCCGAAGATCCAGGATGACAGGTCCGAGGGCGAAAGACCGCCGCGCGTGCCCACCGCCAGGATGATCGCCACCGGGCCGGAGGCCGCGAAGATGAACGCGATCAGCCCGTTGACGAAGTAGACGCCGCCGAAGTCGGCGAGCGTTTGGCGAAATGTCGGACGAGTCAAGACTTGCGCGCGAGCTCGGCGGCTTTTCCGGTGTAGCGCGCCGGGGTCAGCCCGAGCAGGCGCCGCTTCTCTGCCTCCGGCAGGGCCAGGCCGCGGATGAATGCACGCATCGCCTCGCCGTCCACTCGCTTGCCTCGCGTGAGCTGCTTCAGTTGTTCATAAGGATCGGGAAGGCTGTGCCGGCGCATCACCGTCTGCACCGCCTCGGCGAGCACCTCCCAGTTCGTCTCCAGGTCTTCGAGCATGCGTGCAGCGTCCGCCTCCAGCCTGGAGAGCCCCTTGAGGCAGGACTCCCAGGCGAGCAGGCTGTGGCCCAGTGCGACACCGATATTCCTCTGCACGGTCGAGTCCGACAGATCGCGCTGCCAGCGCGACACCGGCAGCTTCTCCGAGAAATGGCGCAGCAGCGCGTTGGCGATGCCGAGATTGCCTTCGGAGTTCTCGAAGTCGATGGGATTCACCTTGTGCGGCATGGTGGAGGATCCGACTTCGCCCGCTTTCGTCTTCTGCTTGAAGTATCCGAGGGAAATGTAGCCCCACAGGTCGCGGTCGAGATCGAGGAGGATGGTGTTGGCACGCGCGATGGCGTCGAACTGCTCGGCGAGGCAATCATGCGGCTCGATCTGCGTAGTGTGTGAATTGAATTCCAGTCCGAGCGACTCGACGAAGCTCCTGGCGAACCGCTCCCAGTCGAAATCCGGATACGCGGCCAGGTGCGCGTTGTAGTTGCCGACCGCGCCGTTGATCTTTCCGAGCAGCGCGACCGACGCGATCGAGCGCCGCGCGCGGCGCAGGCGCTGCGCCACATTGGCGAGTTCCTTGCCGAGCGTCGTCGGCGTGGCGGGCTGGCCGTGGGTGCGCGCGAGCATCGGCGTGTCGGCAAGCGCCCTGCCGAGCCCCGCGAGCGCTTCGATCACCCGGTC
Organism: Gammaproteobacteria bacterium; assembly: GCA_041490545.1. Taxonomy (GTDB): domain Bacteria; phylum Pseudomonadota; class Gammaproteobacteria; order Burkholderiales; family SG8-39; genus VBDM01. Next base: position 2,138 of record JBGPTG010000113.1, on the reverse strand, counting down.
CAGCGCGGGCAGCAGCACGCGCTCGCGTGCCCCTTTCAGCATCAGGCCGTAGGCGAGATTGTTGATGTCCTCGGAGGTGCAGGCGAAATGCACGAACCCGGCGACGCGCGCCGCTTCCGGATTCGCGCCGAGGCGCTGCTTCAGCCAGTATTCGATGGCCTTGACGTCGTGATTGGTCTCGGCTTCTATGGTCTTGACCTGCGCAGCGTCGCCCTCGGAGAACGATTCGATGACGCGCTCGAGTTCGGCGATCGTGCCGCTGGAGAACGGCCCGATTTCGCCGATCTCGGGTTCCGCCGCGAGCGCCAGCAGCCAGCGGATTTCGATCGTGATCCGGTGGCGGAAGAGCGCCGCCTCGCTGAAAAACTTCCGCAGCGGTTCGATCTGCCGGTGATAACGTCCGTCGAGAGGGGACAGTGCGCTGAGCGGTGACGTCGGCATCGACGAAGCCTGGTTGGCGGACACTGCAAATTTTAGCATGACGCGGAAGGCTGCCGCCTTCGGATGCTCGCGTGTATAATTCGCGCGCTGCTGGATTTGGCGCACGCCGAGGGCGATGCGCCGCTCAACTCACTCTTCCCGGATCCCATTCACGAAATGAAACTAATCGGCTCCCTCGCAAGCCCGTTCACGCGCAAGGTGCGCATCGTACTGGCGGAAAAGAAAATCGAATTCGAATTCGACATCGACAACCCCTGGAAACCCGGCGCGCAGTCGGCGAAGCTCAACCCGCTCGGCAAGGTCCCGGTGCTGGTGCTGGACGACGGCCGGACGCTGTTCGATTCGCGGGTGATCGTCGGGTTTCTGGACAACGCTTCGCCGCTTGCCCGCCTGATTCCCGCAGAAAACCGCGAACGGGTCGAAGCAAGGCGCTGGGAGGCCCTCGCCGACGGCGTGCTCGATGCCGGGATCCTGGCGCGGCTTGAGAATCAGCGCGAGGCGAAGCTCCAGAGCAAGGCATGGAGCGATCGCCAGATGGGCAAGGTGAAGTCCGGGCTGGCCGCTATGGACGCGGAACTGGGCGACAGGCTCTGGTGCGTGGGCAACGGTTATACGCTCGCCGACATCGCACTGGGCGCGTGCCTCGGCTGGGTCGAGTTCCGCCATCCGAACCTCGGCTGGGAGGCGGACTGCACCAATCTGGCCCGGGCATTCACCAAACTCTCCGAGCGTGCGTCGTTCGCCGACACCGTTCCGCGGGAATAACGGGCATCGCCTTGTAGGCGGACAGTCGCGACCGGACGGATGCGTCGGCAATGACCAGCGCCCAATTGTTCGTGGTTCAAGCTCTGGTGATCGTGGCGCTCCCTTACGGGATATGGCATTTCAGCCGGCTGCACGGGATCGTGCCCTGCGTGGTCGTGCAGATTCTCGCCGGGATCGCGCTGGGTCCCTCCTTGCTGGGTCGCATCGCGCCCGATGCCTATCTGCTGCTGTTCGACCCGGCAAAGCTGGGGGCCGTTTCCGGTATCGCCGCGATCGCCGTGCTGTTCTTCGGCTTCATCACCGGTCTGCATCTCGACCTGGAACACTTCCGCAATCGCAGTGGCGGCTTCGCCGCCGTCGGGGCCGGGAGCATCCTCGTGCCATCGGCCCTGGGAATGCTGGCCGGCATCTGGATCATCAACCGGTTTCCCGGTGAGATCGGCCCCAGTGCCACGACAACCGACTTCGTGATCGCGATCGGTATCTGCTCGGGCGTCACGGCCCTGCCGGTGCTCGGCGCCATCCTGCGCGAGATGCGCCTGCTCGATCGCGTAGGACAGTGGGCCCTGGGCCTCGCCGCCCTGAACGATGCCGCCCTGTGGATTCTGCTCGCGGCCCTGCTGGCCGGAACCGCGGCCGCGAGTCTCGGGGGGCTGCAGATGGCGGCGTTCCTGCCGATCTATCTGCTCGCGATGGTCTTTGTCGTGCGGCCGTTGCTCGGGCGCGCCATTTCAGTGTCGAACGACGGCCTGAGCGACGCAGCTCTGGTCGGGGTTCTCGTCGTGGCGATCGCTTCGTCCGCCGCCACCGAGGCGATCGGCCTGCACTACATATTCGGCGCATTCGTCGCCGGCGCCGTCATGCCGGACGCGTTGCGCCGGCCCATTCTGAACAAGCTCGAACCGGTGACGGTGATGCTCCTGCTGCCATTT
>JBGPTG010000112.1:0-9649 GCA_041490545.1 Gammaproteobacteria bacterium | reverse complement strand
TCGTCTTTCACCAGGCGGGCGAACTGCTCGGGCGTCCCGGCACTGGGCACCAGACCCTGGCCGGCGAGCTGCTCGCGCATGTCCGGCTGCGCGACGATGGCGCGGATCTCGGAGTTGTATCTTTCGAGCAGGTCCGCCGGCAGCCCGGGCGGAGCCCATACGCCGATCCACAGGTCGACGTCGTAGCCGGTCACGCCCTGCTCGTGCAGCGAGGGAATCTCGGGGAACAGCGGATGGCGCTGCTTCAGACTCTCGCCGAGGACCTTGATCTGCCCCGCCCTGATCTTGGGCAGCGCGACGTGGACCGGCAGGAACATCGTCGGCACCACGCCGGCGATCAGGTCGTTCTCCGCGCCCGCCGATCCCTTGTAGGGAACGTGCACGATGTCCAGACCCGCCTGCAGCTTGAGCAGCTCCATGCACAGGTGGTGGTGGGTGCCGTTGCCCGGCGAGGCGTAGTTGAGCTTGCCGGGCTGCGACTTCACCCACGCGATGAATTCCTGCGCGGTGTTCACCGGCACCGCCTTGTGCACCACCAGCGCGAGGCTCGTCGACCCGATCGCGGACACCGCCGACAAATCCTTGACGACGTCGTAGGAGATCTTCGGATAGAGGTGAGGCGCGGTGACGATCGACGCCGGCCCGACCATGATGGTCTGGCCGTCGGGGGGAGACTTCACGACGATCTCGGTGCCTATCGTTCCCGAGGCGCCCGGCCGGTTCTCGACGAAGAACGGCTGATCCCAGCGCGCCTGCAGCTTCGGCGCGAGCAGCCGGGCGACGATGTCCGGTCCTGCCGCTGGCGTGAACGGCACGATGACGCGCACCGGACGCCTGGAGATCCCCTGCGCGAGCGCTCCGAGCGGCGCGGCCGCCGCGGCGGCAAGCGCGGCGAGGATGCGGCGGCGGGAATGGACAGGAGGGCTAAGACGACGGGGCATCTGGACTTTCCTCCTGCGGTTCGGCTCGAGCGGCCCATTATAAGTGCCGCGGGACGCTTCCCGCCATCCGCCGCAGCCCGGGCCGTTCTAAAATGGATGCGCGCTTAACCTGGAGTCTCCATGGTGATTCCCATTCCTGCACTCGGACTTGCGGCCGTCGTTCTGATCTCGGTCCCGGTCCTTTCCGGAGCCCAGGACCCGGCGTTTCCGTCTCGTCAGGTAAAAATCGTCGTGCCGACCTCGCCCGGTGGCGCGACCGATGCGTTCTCGCGCGCGCTCGCTCCGCGCCTCGCCGAGCTCTGGGGGCAATCGGTGCTGATCGAGAATCGTCCCGGTGCTAACCAGATTCTCGGCGCGGATCACGTGTCGAAGTCCTCGCCCGACGGCTACACGCTGCTCGTGTCGGATGCGTCGTCCTTCGTGATGAACCCGCATCTCTACAAGAAGCTTCCCTACGACGGCCTGAACGGCTTCACCCCGATCACCGTGCTGGTGCGCTTTCCCTGGGTGATCGCGGTGCACGCGTCGCTGCCGGTGAACAGTTTCCAGGAACTGGTGGCCTACGCGAAAGCGAATCCCGGAAAGATTTCCTACGGCTCGTTCGGACTCGGGTCATCGGCGCACATCAGCGTCGATTACCTGAAGAACCTGCTCGGCATCGACATCGTGCACGTGCCTTACAAGGGTGCCGGGCCCGCGGTGACCGACCTGCTCTCGGGCCAGATCCAGATGATGATGGTGACGCCGCTCCTCGTCGAGCCGCACGCGCGCGCTGGCAAGTTGCGGCTGGTCGCCGCCGCCACCGCACAGCGCATCCCGGCATTGCCGAATCTGCCCACGGTCGCGGAATCCGGCGTTCCCGGCTACGAAGCCGGCACCTGGTTCGCGCTTCTCGGGCCTGCGGGAATCCCGCGCGAGATCGTCGCGAGGATCTACGCCGACACGATGAAGGTTCTCGACAATCCGGCGTTTCGCGAGCAGTACGTGAGCAGGCAGTGGTTCGAAGTGGTCGGCAACACCCCGGAGCAGTTCACCGAGTTCCTCAAGTCCGAGTACGCGCGCTGGGACCGGCTGATCAGGCTGTCCGGGGTGAGCGTCGAGTAAGCGCGGCGACCAGCGCCGCTCAAACACCGCCCCATACCTCGCCCGCCACCTCGACCACGAGGGCGAGCTTCCTCCACTGATCGTCTTCGGTGAGCAGATTGCCGTGGTGGCTGCTCGCGAAACCGCACTGCGGGCTCACGCAAAGATTCTCGAGCGGAATGTGCTTCGCCGCGTCATCGATCCGCTTTTTGAGATCATCCTTCTTTTCAAGAACCGGCGTTTTCGTCGACACCAGTCCGAGCACGACCTTCTTGCCCTTCGGCACCAGGCGCAGCGGCTCGAAGCTGCCGGCGCGCTCGCTGTCGTACTCGAGGAACCAGCCGTCCACCTTCGTCTCGCCGAATACCGCTTCGGCCACCGGGTCGTAGCCGCCCGCGGCAAGCCAGGTGCTCTTCCAGTTGCCGCGGCAGGTGTGCATGACGATGGTCATCCCCGCCGGGCGGTCGGCGATCGCCGCGTTGACGGCGCGTGCATACATGTGCGGCAGCTCGTCGGGATCGTCGCCGCGGGCGCGGCAGCTCTCGCGGAATTTTTCGTCGCAGAGAAAGGAGAAACTGGTGTCGTCGATCTGCAGATAGGTGCACCCCGCTGCGGCGAGATCGAAGATCTCCTCGCGATACACCCTGCCCACGTCGCGCCACAGCTCGTCGATATCGGGATACGCCTCGCGGCTGATCGCGGCCCGGCCGCCGCGGTGATACAGGATCGAGGGCGATGGCATGGTGAACTTGGGCGTCACGCGCGCCACCGACTTCAGGTAGCTGAAGTGATCGAGCATCATCGGCCGCGCGCGCCGCAGCTTGCGCTTTACCTTGGCCGTGAAGCGCGGGTCGTCGGTTCCGGCGAACTTGTACGAGGCCTGGTCGAGCTCGATCTCGACGCCGTCGATTTTTCCGAGGAAGTCGTGGTTCCACCAGCCGCGCCGGTACTCGCCGTCGGTAACGACGCGAAGGCCCAGCGATTCCTGGCGAGCAACCGCCTCGCGTATGCAGCGGTCTTCGATTGCGCGAAGTTGCTCGACACTCATTTCGCCGCGCTCGACCTTGGCGCGCGCTTCCTTGATCGCTGCCGGCCGCAGGAGACTCCCGACCTGGTCGGCGCGAAACGGCGGTCGTGTTTTCCCGTCCATCGCGGTCATCCCGGATTCACCGCGAGCGTGCCCCAGTTGACCATGAAGCCCTCCGAGCGCTGCAGAAAACTTTCCACCAGCGAGAGCATGCGCTCGGGCTGATCGACCTCGATCGAGTGCGCGGCGTCCCATACGTACACGAGATAGGAGCGCGGCATGCGGCTCTTCAGAAGCTGCACGCTTTCCTTCGGGATCATCCGGTCGGCGGTGCCGTGAAGGATGAGCGTGAGCTTGTCGATGGAAGGCAGACGCGCGAGGAGCTCCTCGTCCGTGCCGAGCGTGTAGCCGTAGTGCTGGAGCATCTTGCGGTTCGCGGCTTCGTGCTCCACCGGCTTGGATTCCGGAGGCAGTTTCTCCGGGTGCAGGAAAAGCAGCTTGCGCAGCGCCTCCGCATCGGCGGGCCGTTCGCCCGTTCCCTTCGGGCGGAAACCGGCAGGGCACTCGAGCACGAGATGGTCCACGAGTTTCGGGTATTCGGCCGCGAGCCAGGCCGCAGCATAGCCTCCGAACGAGCAGCCGATCACGTCGCAGGGACCGGCTATCACCTTCTCGATGAATTCGCCGGCGAGGCTCGCAAGCCCGCGCATCGACTTGACCGTGCCGTGGGCGATCGTGCCGTCGAATCCGGGCACGACCGGAACGTGCAGCGCGAACGATCCTGCAAGTCCTTCGAGCACGCGCGTCCAGCGCACGCCCCCTGCCGGATGCAGGTAAAGAAGCGGCCGGCCTTCGCCCGCGACGAAGTACGTGAGTTCCCCGGTGGAAAGCGTGACCTTGCGTGCTTGGGGCTGCATGATCCGATCCTAAAGGTCGCGCACGTGCGGCAGCACGCGGTCGCGGAACAACTCCATGCCCCTGCGGATCACCTCGTCGGGCAACGTGCCCACTTTCACGGTGAAGTTGAACACGCCGTGGCCCAGCTCGGAATGGATGCGCTTGATCTGCCTGACCACGGTCTCCGGACTGCCGCAGAGCACCGTGCCGCGCTCGATCGCCTCGTCGAGTGTCAGCGTGCGGCGCTTGTCGAGCCGGCTCTTCCAGCGGTCTCGGCTCTCCTCGTTCTCGAAGTAGCGCGTTTTCTGCAGGACGATGCGCTGCGAGGCCTGCAGACCGCCCATCAAAACCTCGTCGAAGTATTTCAGGCCGTCCGTCAGCAGGCGCCGCGCCTCCGCGTCGGTCTCGGCAATGCAGGTGTGCATGCCGACCAGGATGTTCTCCGCCGTCGGCTCCCAGCCGCTCGCCCGCGCAGCGTCCTTGTAGATGCGGATGCATTCCTTGCCGCTCGGCAGGTCGGCGAGCAGCACCATGCCCATCGTCGCGCGCATCTCGGCGGCGAATTTCGCCGAATCCGCGTTGCTCGCGGAAATGAGGAGCGGCGGATGCGGTTTCTGCAGCGGCTTTGGCCAGATCGAGACCTGGCGGTACTGGTAATGCTTCCCCTCCCAGCCGAAGGGCTCGGGCTCGGTCCAGCACTTGAGGATCAGCTCGACCGCCTCGCGCTGGCGCTCCCAGGATTCGCCCGGAGGAATATTGTAGGCGAGGTACTCGTGCGGAATGCCGCGCATGAGTCCCGCCACCAGCCGTCCTCCGCTCATGCAGTCGAGCATCGCGTATTCCTCGGCGATGCGGATCGGGTTGTTGAGTGGCACGAGGTTGCCGATCATCGCGATCTTCACGCGCTTCGTCGGGTAGGCGAGCGCGCCGCCGATGAGATTGCAGTTGGCCATCATGCCGTAGGGGCTGAAGTGGTGCTCGTTGCAGCCGACCCAGTCGAAGCCGCAGCTCTCCGCATGGATCATGCTCTCGACGTAGGTCCGGTACAGGGCACTGGCCTTCGCCGGATCGAAATAGCGGTTCGGAAACGGCCAGTCGTGCGACTCGAGCCCCAGATGCGTGTAGGGCATCAGGTGAAAAAAACAGAACTTCAACTTGGTCTCCCTGCCTGTTTAAAGATACACCCGCGGCGCGGCGCAACGGAAATTGTATACAGGATATCCGGGATGGTGTTGCGCGCGGGCCGGTACGACAAATCGAGTAAGATGCGCCCAATCGCCGGGTCGACTCGCCGTGATGCACCGACTGCACCGCTCTTTCCCCGCCATCACTGTGGTGCTGCTGCTGGGCGCCCCTTTGTACGCAGCTGCGCAGGCGCCGGCCGCGGGATCGAGTCAGGCCTGGCCGTCGAAAATCGTGAGGATCACCCTGCCCTACTCGAGCGGCGCCGGGCCCGCGGTGTTCATGCGCGTCATGGCGGAAAAGCTGTCGCAGACCTGGGGCCAGCAGGTGATCGTCGAGTCCAGGCCCGGCGCGAGCGGCTTCATCGGAATCGAGGCGGTGAAAAACGCAGTCCCCGACGGCCACGAGCTGCTGATCGTGTCCAACGCGCATCTGACGATCAACCCGGCGCTCTACAGGAACCTTCCCTACGATCCGCAAAGAGATTTCGTCCCGGTGGCCACGATCTATCGCACGCCGTTTTTCGTGACGGTGAAATCCGACGGACCCTACGCAAGCGTTCCGGCGCTCATCGCCGCAGCAAAGGCGAGCCCGGGGAGGCTCACCTACGGCGCGCCCTACGTCGGCAGCCCGGCGCACCTGGGCGCCGCCGATCTCGAGTTTCGCATCGGTGCCAGGATGGTCCTCGTGCCGTACAAGGACCAGTCGCAGATCTACGCGTCGATCGCCAACGGCGATCTCGACTGGACGCTCGCGACGCTGGGCTCGGCGCTGCCGCTGCTCAGCGCCGGGCGCATCCGGCTGCTCGCCATCGCCGCCAGGCAGCGCTCGAAATCCGCACCGGACGTTCCCACCGTCAGCGAAGCCGGCGGGCCGGCCAGCTACGAAGTGGATTCGTGGCTGGCCCTGCTCGCGCCGCGCGGTATCCCGCGGGAACGGGTGCGAAAGATCAACGTCGACGTCAACCGGCTGCTCTCGGATCCTGAAATACTCCAGCGCATGCGCACTTTCGGCTTCGAGGCCTTACCCTCGACGCCGGAACAGCTCGCCGAACTGATTCGAACCGACACGCTGACCTACGGCGATCTCGTGCGCCGCACCGGCGCGAGCGCAGACTGATCAGCCCGTCCCTTTCATCGCAAGGACCAACATGAACGCTCTCCCGCTCTGTGTCTCTCTCGTGCCTGCTGGGGGAATTGTTCAAGAGCAGGGCCGGCTGCGCGCGCTGGGCGTGAGCAGCGCCGCGCGATCGGCAACCTTGCCGGAGGTACCGACCATCAGCGAGGCCGGGGTCCCGTTCGAATCAACGGGCTGGCTGGGAATTTTCGCGCCGGCGGGTGTGCCGCGCGATATCGTCTCCCAAATTCAGCGCGAGATGGCGCGGGCCGCGTTTCGTCCGGACATGCTGGAGCGCTGGCCCGGATGGGGATACGAGCCGGTCGGCAGCACCGCCGAACAGTTCGCCGCGAAATTCAAGGAGGAGCTTGCGACCTACGCCAGGATCATCCGCGACGCCGGGATCGCGCTCCTGGAGTGGCGCGGGGCGGCCGGCCTCAGCGTCCCAGCGTGTCGTTCAGCACGCGCGCCAAGCGCACCCCGGCCTTTCGAAGCTGCGCGTCGATGACCGGCGCTGCCTTGGCGTAGTACGCCGCGTCGATTGCGACCACACCGGCGATCTTCCCGGAGCACGTCACCGGCACGGGCAGCGCAGCATACGCGACGTCCCTCGCGAGGGCGTGACTCTCGGCCGCCCAGTCGGATACCGAACCTGAGTCCCAGGCCGCGCGCTGCGCTTCGCTCATCGGCGCCGCAATCCAGGCGCGCTCGCCCTGCCGGTCGGCGAGCACGCGCCGCACCAGGTGGACGTCCCAGACGGCGTGCAGGTTCAGGCTTCCGTAAGGCGGATTGTCGCGCTCGCCGAAGAAACTCACCTGCACGCGGTTGCCGCCGCGGTCGGCGTGGTTCGCGGCGTGCAGCGGCTGGTGGATGTCGCCGATCAGATGCACGATCCACTTGAGCGCCTGGTTGCGCTGACCCGGGCTCGCCCGCTCGTTGCCGAGTATTTCCATCTGGCGCGCGATCTGCGCGGAGGCGCAGCGACTGCTGCGGCAGTACTTCGCGTAATCCGCCGACCCGCACAACGGCACGTCGTCGTAGTGCCACGACCCGCGCCGCTTTCCCCAATCGGTATCCTTGATTTCGTCGGCCCAGTTGGCGACGTCGGCGAGAGTCTCCCGGCCCGACCGGCTGCCGTCGGCGAGGCGGTCGTCGCGAAGCAGCTCGGCTATCCTGGCCTGCGCGGGCGCGCTGAGATGACGGTCCGCCATTTCGCCTACGAGGCGGTGGCCTTCCGGCCCCCACCCCAAGGCGGTCCGCGCCGGCACCGCGAGCGCAAGCAGCACAGCGCCGAGCAGCGCGATGCGCCGGGCGCTCCTCACTGCGGCTGGAAGCCGATGTCGCGCATGAGCTTGCCGTACTTGGCGTAGTCGCTGCGGATGATGTTGCCGAAATATTCCGGCGGCTCGGCGACGACGATGAGCCCGCCGGCGACCAGCTTCTCGCTGATTTCCGGCAGTTTCATCGCGCGGTTGATCTCCTCGTTCAGCTTGAGCACGATCTCGCGCGCCGTCCCGGCGGGAGCGACGTAGCCGAACCAGCCGCCGGACTCGTAGCCCGGCACGTCCTCGGCCGCGGCGGGCGTTCCCGGCCACAGATCCACGCGCGTCCTGTTGGTGATGGCCAAGAGGCGCAACCGGCCCGAGCGCGCGTGCGGCGCAAGCCCGGTGATCCCGTCGATGCCCACCTGTACCTGGCCGCCGATCACGTCGGTCGCGATCTGGGAGGATCCCTTGTAGGGAATGTGCGTAAACGTGAAACCCGCCATCACGCGCAGTTGCTCGAAGGCGAGATGCGGAAATCCGCCTTCGCCGTTGGTCGCTACGGTGAGCCTCCCCGGATTGGCCTTGGCCCAGGCGACCATTTCACCCACGGTCTTGAACGGCGCCTCGGGGTACGCGACGATGCCGAGGTAATTCGTCGTCGAAACTGCAATCGGCACGAAATCCTTCAGCGCATCGTAGGGAACGTTCTTGCTGGTGTGGGGCAGCACCACCAGGTTCCCCCCCTGCCCGGCGGCGATGATGTAGCCATCCGGAGCGGACTTGGCAACGTAGTCGAGACCGAGCATGCCGCTCGCCCCGGGGCGGTTCTCGACCAGCACCGGCTGGCCGAGACGCTCGGTGATCTTCGGGGCGATGAAACGCGACATGATGTCGGTGGTGTTCCCCGGAGGAAACGGAACGACGATCTTGATCGGCTTGGTGGGCCAGGACTGCGCGAGCGCAGCGGAGGCGAACCCCAGGGCAAACGCTGCAAGCAGGAATATGCGTAGATGTCTCATCCTTGCTCTCCTCATCCGATTTAGATAGTTCATTTTACGAGCAGTGATCAACAGTGTCATCCCACGCAAGCGGAAATCCAGCGACTTGAAGTCCCTGAGTCCCAACCAGAGCAAAATGGGATGGCAGCAATCGGCCAGAAGCGGACGTTCGGATCGAATTTCTAGATTGCGTATTGAGCCAACGATTCGAGCGTAAGTCCGGGCTCGTCAGCGCCCTTTGCTAGCAGTCGCGCACGAACATCTGCTCGCAACGCGAGCGCGCAGGCTTGGTGTAAGGCGAAGTGAACAAGCTCTCGCAGCAAAGTAGGTGTCGGCACGCCGATGCTACCGCGCTCCTGATACTCGAGTTCCTTAGTACTGTAGGCTTCATTGAGGTTGCGCAAGCCCCATGCGGAATCCGGAACTGCCGGGTCAACTATTTTTATCGAACGTGCGCTGCACTCGCGCATTAGCGCGGCGAAATTATGGCCGTATTTTCTGCTGGCAAGCAGTCCGGGTGAGACTCCATTAGCACTAAGAGCAGATTTCAAAGCCAGCTCGAATGCGCGTGCAAGAAGAAAGTTGATCATATACAAATCTGATTTGTTCCCGTACGTCCGAACATATGCATCCGCAGCCGACGCAAAACTAAGGGCACGGTAGAACAAGGTCGGCGCGGCCAGCCGCGGGTCAGAGCGAAGGCTAACGGTATTCTTCGAACGCTTCCTCTTCCTATTAGGCGAGGCAGTAGATTTTGGCATTCAAACTCCTGCGGTGAATCCGAGCGCGAGCAATGCCTCAGTTGTCTTATCTCACATTCGACGACTAGACAGGATCACCACACAAGAAAGCTCAGATTTTCAGGAAATCAGGGCCGTTAAAGCGCGGATTAGTGTGCCGTGAGCATCACCACTGAGTGGTGGAACTCATAGACGAGGGCCTTGGAATACCGGCCTCGTGCTCCCCTGCACGATCAACGGGCGTGCATCCTGAGGCATATGCTATCGCGTGGTGGCCAAATGCAGCGCTTTCGCGAGCCACGACGACACCAACCGCTGGATCGCTTCTTCGCATCCATTGTAGAAGTGATCGCAGCCCGGAACAATTTCCACGTCGCACGCTCCGCCTGTGCATGCCTGA
>JBGPTG010000111.1:0-9679 GCA_041490545.1 Gammaproteobacteria bacterium | reverse complement strand
TGGAGGCGGCGTGTAACTCGGCCCGGCCGGAGGCGCGGAAGTGAGACGCCCGGAAACGGGTACCTTGTGTCCTTTCGCATACATGCACTGCACGAAAGCGTAGTCGTAGCGACGCTGCACGCCGTACGCGGAAGCGTCGCCGGCGCCGGCACCCGCCAGCGCGCCGAACGCAGTGCCGACTCCGGCCCCCGTGCCGGCGCCGCTGCGGCCGCCGATCGCGGCGCCGGCGGCGGTGCCGACCACGGCGCCAAGCACCGCGCTCTTGGCCACGCTCTCACCGGCCGCCTGGTTGGCGTCGGTTCCACCCACCTGGAAGTTGGCGAACTGCCGGCACTCGTAATCGTCCGCGCGAAACTGGTCGAAACTCTTGCCCGTGCCCGGCAGCACCATCACGCTCGGGCCGCTCGGCACGCTCACACAGGCGCCAAGCAGCAGCGCCGCGCAAACGACCGCCGTTGATCTCAATGGGTTCATGATTGGGCTCGCTTAAGGTTCCGGATCAGCCACCGGGCGCCGGCTGCGGCGCCACGCGTTGCCAGCCCGCGGGACATTCCTTGACGTACGGGTAATAGGTCTTCGATGCCGCGCAGTAGTACCAGGTTCCCGAAGGCTGTTGCGGCGGCGCCTGCGCGTCGCCCTGTTCGATGTAGGTGGGCGGAGTGACCGGCGCCGCCGGGGGATACGGGTAGTAATACGGCGGGTAGTAAGGAGGGTAATACCCCCAGGGATAGAACGGACCGCCGATGACGACGCCGAAGCGCACGTGGCCGCCCCCCTGATGCCAGGCCAACGCCGGTGCGCTGGCAAGCATTCCCAGCATTACCGCGCCCAGAATGAACGCCGCTTGCTTCCGTTTCACGATGGCAACCTCCATCACGTTCTACCGGACCATGCTAGCAAGGACGCCGTGCCGCCCGGGTAAGCAATTGTCACAAATTGTGACAGCCGACCGCGCCCTTGTACACACTAACGCCCCGCGCGGGAAAACGGACGACACGCCCGAGCGACTGAGGTCGCCCGCGTCAATCGATCTTCGCTCCCGAGCGTTTCACCACCTCGGCCCACTTTGCCGAATCCCTGCGGATGACTTCGGCAAATTCCTCGGGCGTGCCGCCGGCGGGTTCGTCGCCGATTTCGCCGAATCGCGCCTTGAACATCGGCGAGACGATCGCCTGGTTGATCGCCGCGTTGAGGCGCTCGACGATCGCTCGCGGCAGGCCCGCCGGGCCGATCACGCCGCTCCAGGTGCCCGCTTCGTACCCCGGGACGCCGGCCTCTGCGATCGTCGGCAGGTTCGGGAAGGCCGGCGAACGCCGTGCGCCGCTCACCGCGAGCGCGTGGACCTTGCCCGATTTGGCGAAGGTCGAGATCGAATTGAGGCTCTCGAACATGAGCTGCACGTGGCCGGCGATCAGATCGTTGATCGCCATCGCGCCGCCCTTGTACGGAACGTGCACGATATCCGTTCCGGTCATGTACTTGAACAGCTCCCCGCCGACGTGCCCGGGCGAGCCGTTGCTCGAGGACGCATTCAGCAGCTTTCCGGGATTCTTTTTCGCGTACTCGACCAGCTCCTTCACAGAATTCACCGGCAGCGACGGCGAGACCGCGAGGAGCAGGTGACCGCGGGTGACGAGTGCGATCGGCTGGAAATCGCGCTCGATGTTGTAAGGCAGCCTGGCGACCATGTGGCGCGTGATCGCCAGCGCGCCCACCGGACCCATGCCGATCGTGTAGCCGTCGGGGTTGGCTTTTGCCGTGAGGTCCAGCCCGATCGTCAGCGCCCCGCCGGGCCGGTTTTCCACCACGACCTGCTGGCCGAGGCTGTTGGGAAGTTCCGCCGCGAGGATGCGCGCCACCGTGTCGGTGGCGCTACCGGCGGCCTGCGGCACGATCAGGCGGATCGGGCGCTGCGGGTAGGTCTGCGCGAGCACCGGCACCGACGCCGCCGCGACGAGGAGAAGCGCAAGTCGGGCGCGCGGCAAGCGGCTCACTCCGGATGGATGCCCGCCGCGCGAGCGACCCGGGCCCACTTGTCGATTTCGGACTTGATGAACGCCGCGAATTCCTCCGGCGAACTGCCGACCGGCTCGGCACCGTCCGCGGCGAGACGATCCTTCACGTCGGAGTGTTTGAGCGCGCGTACGATCTCGGCGTTCAGGCGCGCGACGATGTCGCGCGAGGTCCCGGCGGGCGCGAGCACGCCGTACCACTGCGCGGATTCGTACCCGGGCAGGGTCTCGGCGACAGTCGGCACCTCGGGCAGGGCCCCGGTGCGCTTCGCGCTGGTGACGGCCAGAGCTCGCAGCTTGCCGGCCTTGATGTGCGGCAGCGCGGTGAGCAGGTTCGGCGCCATCACCAAGACCTGCCCCGCGAGCAGGTCCACCACGCCCGGGCTCGTACCCTTATAGGGAATGTGAACCATGTCGATCCCGGCCATGCTCTTGAGAAGTTCGATCGACATCTGCGGCGACGTGCCGATCCCCGCGGAAGCGAAGTTGAGCTTGCCGGGCTGCCGTCGGGCGTACTCGATCAGCTCGGCGACCGACTTCACCGGCAACGAGGGGTGGACGACAAGGATGTTGGGCAGCGAAGCCGCCTGCGTGATCGGCGCGAAATCGCGCACCGGGTCGTACGGCACCTTCTTGTACATGATGGGATTGATCGCGAGCGTGCTCGCTGCCATGAGGATGGTATGGCCGTCGGCGGGAGACTTCGCGACGAGCTCGATGCCTATCATCTGGCCGGCGCCGGGACGATTGTCGACCACGAACTGCTGGCCGAGCGCTTCGGAGAGTTTCTGCGCGACGGCCCGGGCGATGATGTCGGTGCCGCCGCCCGCGGCCGATGGCACGATGAAACGCACCGGCTTGGAGGGGTACGGCGTCTGCGCGCCGGTGCACCAGGGCATCAGCACCAGCAGCGCAAGCGCGAAACGCGGAATCGAAAGACAGGACATGGACGGCACCCGGTTACTGAAGCTCGATCTTTCTGAGTTCGACGACCTTCTTCCACTTCGCGATTTCACTCTCGACGCGACGCTGCATCTCCTCCGGGCTGCTCGGGCTGGGCGTGCCGCCCCATTCGGCGAAGCGCTGGCCGATGTCCGGAAGATCGAGCGTGCGGCGCACCTCGCGGTTGAGACGCTCGACCACGGCGGCGGGCATTCCCGCCGGGCCGGCGATTCCGAGGAAAGAGGTCGCTTCGTAGCCGGGCACGCTCTGCGCCACGGTGGGCACGTTCGGCAGCGCGCGCGAGCGCTCGAGCGAACTCACCGCGAGAGGCCTGAATTTTCCCGCCTGGATCTGCGGATAGGAATTGGTGAGCGCGTCGATGAGCAGCTCCATCCTGCCCGAGAGCACCTCGGTCAGCGGTTCGGAACCGCCGCGAAACGGGACGTGCTGCATTTCGATGCCCGCCATCGAGACGAACATCTCCGCCGCCAGGTGGTAGAGCGTGCCCATGCCGGGCGAGGGATAGTTCACCTTTCCGGGGTTGCTCCTGACATGGCCGATGAATTCATCGAGCGACTTGAACCGGGAATCGGCGCGCACCGAAAACACCAGCGGGTAGCTCACCAGCGTGGAAATCCACGAGAAATCCGCGATCGGGTCATACGGCAGCTTGCGCGTGGTCGCCACCTGCGTGACAAAGGCGCCGCTCACCACGAGCAGCGTGTAGCCGTCGGCGGGAGACTTGGCGACGTAGTCGTTGGCGATGATGCTGCCCGCGCCGGTGCGGTTCTCGGGAAGCACCTGCCCTCGGAGTCCCTCGCTCATCTTCTGCGCGACGATGCGGCCGACGATGTCGACGTTGCCGCCCGTGGGAAAACCGATCATCAGCTTTATCGGCTTGGCAGGGAACTCCTGCGCGAGAAGCAACTCCTGCGCGAGAAGCGGCGGGGACAGCAGCACCGCGAGCGCGGCGAGAACGAGACGGCAAGCGCGCTTCATTCGTTCCCCTCAGTCTGCGCGGACATTGTTGTCCTTGACGACTTTGCCCCAGCGACCGATCTCACCGACCAGGAATTTCTGCAAGGCTTCGGGAGTACTCACTGCGAGATCCATGCCCAGCGTTTCGGTAAGCTGCTTGCGCAGATCGGGATGGTTGAGCGCTTTCACCAGCTCGCCGTGGAACTTGCCCAGAATCGGCGCGGGCGTGCCCGCCGGCGCGAAAATGCCCCACCACGCGAAGGCCGAGAAACCCGGAAAGCCCTGCTCCGCGAGAGTGGGCACGTCGGGCATGACGTGAGTGCGCTTGTCGCCCGTTACGGCGAGCGCGCGGAGTTTTCCGCCTTTGACGTTCGCCGAGAGCGCCGCAACCGAAGCGATGCCGAGCTCGATCTGGCCGCCCATCGTGTCCTGCATCATCGGCCCGCCGCCCTTGTACGGAACATGCGTGAGCTTGAAGCCGCCCGCCTGCTGCACGAGAATCATCGCGAGGTGCCCGAGGCTGCCGTTGCCCACCGAGCCTATGCTGACCGCCTCCGGTCTGGCTTTTGCCGCCCGGATCACGTCGTCGAAGTTCCTGTATGGTTTGGCCACGTTGGTAACGATTGCCATGGGCGCGGTGCCCACCAGCATCACCGGCGCGAGGTCCTTCAGCGTGTCGAATTGCAGATCGGGATTCAGCGCGGGGTTGACCGCGTGCGTATCGAAGACGACCACGTAGGTGTACCCGTCGGGCGGAGACTTGGCGACGAATGCCGTCCCGATCGCGCCGGACGCGCCGGGCTTGTTCTCGATGATGAACTGCTGGCCCAGGGAATCCGCGAGCCTCACCCCGAGCAGGCGCGCGAGCGGATCGACCGAGCCTCCCGGCGGAAACGGCACCACGAACTTCACCGGCTTGGTCGGCCAGGCGGCGCCCTGGGCGACCGCCGCAAGCGGCAGGCCGGCGCACAAGACGACGACCGCGACGGACCAGGCGCGGGACAGCACAGCGGACCGGGACATGCTCTTCCTCCTTCGGGCGCAAACCGGCGCAGGTTACCATTCCCCGCCGGTATAATCCACGCGGCCGGACAATGCCGTGGGGCGGGCAAGCATGAAAATCGTCATGATGGGGTCGGGCGGCGTGGGCGGATTCTTCGGCGGCCGGCTCGCGCACGCCGGCTGTGACGTGAGCTTCGTCGCCCGGGGCTCGCATCTCGCCGCGATGCGAGCGCAGGGGCTTGCGATCGAGAGCCAGGCCCACGGCGATCTCCGTGTGCCCGGTGTGCGCGCCACCGAAGACCCGGCCACGCTGGGAATCGCGGATCTCGTCATCGTTTCGGTGAAACTGTGGGACACCGAATCCGCGGCCCGGCAGATCCGGCCCCTGGTCGGCGCGCACACCGCGGTGCTGTCGCTGCAGAACGGCGTGATCAAGGACGACATCCTGCGCCGCCACTTCGGTGACGCCGCGGTCATGGGCGGCGTCGCCTACGTCGCCAGCACGATCTCGAACCCCGGGACGATCCGCCAGACCGGCACGATGCAGCGGGTCGTCCTCGGCGAATACGACGGCAGCAAATCGGCACGTGCGATCTTCCTCCATGAAGCCCTGCTGCGCGCCGGCGTCACCGCGGAGTTGAGCACCGACGTGCGCCGCGCGATCTGGGAAAAATACGTGTTCCTCGTCGGCCTGTCGGCGACGACCACGACGATGCGCGCGAGCATCGGGCCGATCCGCGAGAATCCCCGGACGCGCGCGTTCCTGCTGAGGTCATGCGCGAAACCGTCGCCGTCGGGCGCGCACACGGCGTCGCCTTGCCCGCCGACTACGCGGAGGATCGCCTCGCCTTCGCCGACCGACTGCCCGCGGACATGACCTCCTCGATGCATCACGACCTCGAACGCGGCAATCCGCTCGAGGTGGAGTGGCTGAGCGGCGGCGTGGTGCAGCTCGCGAACGCCATGGGCGTGCCGACGCCGGCGAACCGCGCGGTGTGCGACATCCTCGCGCTGCGCGCCGCAGGCGCAAAGCCCTCGTGAATCCGCCGCGTCTCACGCTGCGCGGGGTGCGCGCCGTCGCGGTCGACGTGCCCATGAAGCTTCCCCTGGGCACGAGCGCGGGCACGGTCCGCTCCGCGCCGCTGCTGCTGATCGACGTCCAGACCGAGGAGGGAGTGACCGGCCGCGCCTATCTTTTCTGCTACCTGCCGGCCGCGGCACCGGCGATCGCCGCCATGCTCGGCGAAGTCGAACGAACGGCGAAAGGCGAGCGCGTCGCGCCCGCCGATCTATGGGAGAAGCTCGCGCGCCGCTTCAAGCTGATCGGCGTGCAGGGCATCGTGCGCATGGCCATGTCCGGGTTCGATGTCGCCTGCTGGGACGCGCTCGCCGTTGCTGAAGGAAAGCCGCTCGTCACTCTTCTCGGCGGCGTTCCGAAGCCGATCCCCGCATACAACAGCAAGGGGCTCGGCCTGATGGCGCCAGAGGCCGCCGCGGACGAGGCGGAGAAATTGCTCGAAGCGGGATTTCGCGCGGTGAAGCTGCGGCTGGGTTATCCGACGCTGGAAGCCGATCTCGCCGCGGTGCGCGCCGTGCGCAAGCGCCTACCGGAAGGCGTGAAGCTCATGGTCGATTTCAACCAAGCGCTGTCGGTCGCCGAGGCGATCCGGCGCGGCCGCGTGCTCGACGGGGAAGGTCTCTACTGGATCGAGGAGCCGATCCGGCACGACGATTTTCGCGGCTGCGCCGAGGTCGCGCGCGAACTCGCGACGCCGGTGCAGATCGGCGAGAATTTTTCGCTCCCCGAGCAGATGAACGAGGCGCTCGCCGCGAACGCGTGCGACTTGGTGATGCCCGACCTCGAGCGCATCGGCGGGGTCACCGGCTGGCAGCGCGCCGCGCAGTTCGCCGCGGCGAAAGGCGTGCGCATGTCATCGCATCTCTTTCCCGAAGCGAGCGCGCACCTGCTCGCCGTGACTCCGACCTGCCATTTCCTCGAGTACGTCGACTGGGCGAGCCCGATACTCGCCGAGCCGCCGCTGGTGGTCGGGGGCGCGCTGCAGATCCCTGACCGCCCCGGAACCGGCATCGCCTGGAACGAGGACGCGGTCGCTCGCTACCGCATCGGCTGAAGCGCGCCTACGACAAGGCCCGGTCCAGCGCCGACACCAGCGGCCCGAGCTTGGGCGGTTTCGCTTCGAGAGCGACCTTCACGCCGTGCTTCGCCAGCGCCGCGCTGCACACCGGTCCGATCGACGCGACCAGCGTGCGGTTCAGGTGAGCGGCGAGCGCTTCCACTCTCCCCAGTTGCCCAGCGAGCGCGAACAGGTTGTGCACCTGCGAGGCGCTGGTGAACACGCTCGCGTCGACCTGATGTCGCTCGAGCGCGTCGATCAGCTGCACCAGCGGCGCGGTGTCCTCGGGCAGTGCCCAGCGGTAGGTCGGCACTTCGATGACCTCCGCTCCCTTCGCCCGCAGGGCGTTGTCCAGCCCGACGTTGGTCTCGCCGTAGCGCTGCACCAGGACGCGCTCGCCGCGCAGCGCAACGTCCTGCAGCGAATCCAGCACTTCGGCGGTGGTGAAGGGTTCCCGGGCACTTCGATCGATGCGCACGCCGCGCGAGCGCAGCGCAGCGGTGGGCTTGGGTCCGCGCGCAGCAACAAGGATCCTGCCGAGCAGATCGACCAGCGCCGACGTGTGTCCGAGCGCGTCGGTCGCGCGAAACAGCGCCTGGGTGCCTACGCCAGTCTGGAAGATTGCGACCTTCGGCGGCCGCGCCTGCAGCTCGGCGACGAGCCGCGCGATGCCGGCGCTGTCGAGGTCCGCCACTTCGGCGAGCGCAGGGGCGAGCAGCGGACGGCCGCCATGCTTTCCGACGAGGTCGCCGAGCTGGCTGCCGAGCCGGCTTTCCAGGATGGCCACCGTCTTGGCCTTCACGCGCAGACCTCGCGATTCACGCGCAGCCCCCGCGACCGAAGCCGGCGGGCCGGCCGTCCTTCAGTACCAGCGCAGCAGCGTGACGATCGCGTAGATGACCGCGGCCGCGGACGTGCACGCTATCACCCAGCCCGCGGGCAGGGGATGCGCCTCGACCAGATGGTCCAGGGTCATGTGCATGTCGTCCCAGTTGCGAACGACGCGTCTGGAGGAAACCCACCGGTTGGCGAATTTCTCCAGGGTGATCTCGGCATTCGGATAGAACAGCAGCATGCCTCCGATCACCACTCCGAATGCGCTTCCGGCGACCAGAAACCACTTCACGGCGTTCAGGATGATCGCCACCACCGGCACCATCGCCTGCCTGGCCATCGCCGCGCTCACCGCGCCAACGTCGAGCCCCGCGATCAGGCCGATTACCGACACCAGCCCGCCAATCACGAAGCCTCCGGCGACCCAGCGCTGATACTTGTGCGAGATCCGCTCGGTATCGCGCGACACCTCGGCCGCCTTCAGCGCGTGGCGCGTCGACACCCAGCGATTCACGACGTGGGACAACGCGATGGTCTTCTGCGTGGACACGAGCAGCCCCACGCCCACGGCTAAGCCTGTGACGGCGACGACGAGAAACAACACCATCGAGCCTTGGGCCATCCACTGCCAGAAAGCGCCGCTGAAAAGTGCCATGTGTCCTCCGATCCCGATCCGTTACGGAAGCTCTGAATAAGCGCGGCCGCCGATGCGCGTGCAGGAGGCACGCATCATAAGCCTTTATTGCGCTTCCCCTCGGCCGGCATGCCCAGTCCCAGGCGGATTTTCAGTCCCTTGATGGCTTCCTTGACCGTGCCGCATAGCGGCAGGCTGATGCGCGCCAGGTCCGCCTCCTCGAGCACGATGAGCATGTCCTTCTCGGCCCAGGGCATGCCGCTGCGCTCGGCTTGCGAGTCCATTGCCCAGTTCTGGGCGCTGCCATGGCCCAAGGCCTCGGTCAGCAGCGCCGGGTCCACGCCAAGCGCCGCCCCAAGCCGCAAACCCTCGTCGTTCGCCGAGATGCACGCCCAGAGGATGAGATTGTTCACCATCTTGCCGACCTGCCCCGCCCCCGCCGGCCCGAGATGGAATATGTCCGAAGCGAACGCGCTGAACGCCGGACGGCAGGCCTCGAACGCCGCCTCGTCTCCCGCGCCGTAGATGAGGAGTTTGCCCGCGACCGCGGCCGCCTCGCCGCGCGCGAGCGGAATATCCAGCAGCACCACGCCGCGCTCCGCCAGCCGGACCGCGAGCCGCTTCGCGTAGGTCGGCGACACGGTCGAACCGAGCGCGAGCACCAAGCCGGGTCTCGCCCCCGCAAGCGCTCCGTCGTCGCCGAACACGACCTCCTCGACCTCGCTGTCGAAACCGACGACGACGATCGCCAGGTCGCAGGCTGAGGCGACCTCGCGCGCAGACGCGGCGCTGCGCGCACCGAGCGACGCGGCGCTCGCGCGCGCCTCGGCGCGGGGATCGTAGCCCACCACTTTGAAGCCCCGCGCGACCAAGTGCCCTGCCATGGGGCCGCCCATCTTGCCCAGCCCGAGCACGCCGACGCTGGCTATGGTGTTCATGCGCACGCGGGTCAGTCCGCCCTGATCTTCGCGTCGCGGATGATCTTGCCCCACTTCTCGAAATCGTCTTTCACCAGGCGGGCGAACTGCTCGGGCGTCCCGGCACTGGGCACCAGACCCTGGCCGGCGAGCTGCTCGCGCATGTCCGGCTGCGCGACGATGGCGCGGATCTCGGAGTTGTATCTTTCGAGCAGGTCCGCCGGC
>JBGPTG010000110.1:0-9680 GCA_041490545.1 Gammaproteobacteria bacterium | reverse complement strand
GGGCACGCGCTCGGTGAGGTAGCTCGTCGATTGATAAGCGACGGTGAGCAGCCCGCGCTCGGCCATCCACAGGACTTCCTCGGCCTTGTAGCCGAAGTCCATCACGTTCCAGACGTACCTGATGTCCACGCCCTTGCCGAACTGAGCGGCGAGGCTATCGCCGATCAGCTTCAGCGCGCGGCTGTGCGTGGTGGTCGGAGGCCCGTAGCCTCCCATGCAGATCTGGATCGGCCGCCTGGTCGAAGCCGTGTCCGGTGCGGCGTTCATCGGGACGCTCGCTGCCGGGGGGCGCCGGAGCCTAACGCAGGCTGGCGTTGATCTTTTCCAGCATCCCCGCCCCCGGACAAAGCTCCTTCTCCGAAAGCCTGTTGAACGGGGTGTCCACGGTATTGAGGTGGGCGTGGAGGTCTTCGGGATTGGAGTCGAGATAGAGAAGGCCGGTGACGACCTCGCCTTTCGCCGCGTGCTGGGCGACGTATTCGAGCGCCTTGACCCGGTCGATCGGGTCGTACTCGGGATGGGTCTTGCGCAACTTGATGATCGAGCCGTCGTGCTGCGGCACGCTGATTACGTCGCCTTCGGCGTAGTCGACGGTGATCGCTTCGCGCGTCGGCCAGAAATCCAGGCGATTCACCGCCTCGTTGTGTTCGCGCACGTATTCGTACGATTTTGTTGAGCCGGCGTGGTTGTTGAAAGCGACGCAGGGGCTGATGACGTCGATAAAGGCCGCGCCCTGGTGCGCGATCGCGGCCTTCACCAGGGGAATGAGCTGTTTCTTGTCCCCGGAAAAGCTGCGGGCAACGAAGGACGCGCCCATGATCAAAGCGAGCGACACGGTGTCCACCGGCTCCTCGGCGTTCACCTGGCCGCGCTTCGCCTTCGAGCCCTTATCGGCGGTGGCGGAAAACTGGCCCTTGGTAAGCCCGTACACGCCGTTGTTCTCTAGGATGTAGGTCATGTTCACCCCGCGCCTCATGACGTGGGCGAACTGTCCGAGCCCGATCGACGCCGAGTCGCCGTCGCCCGAAACGCCAAGATAGATCAATTCGCGGTTGGCAAGGCTCGCGCCGGTCAAGACCGAGGGCATGCGACCGTGCACGGTGTTGAAGCCGTGCGAGTTGCCGAGGAAGTAATCCGGGGTCTTCGACGAGCAGCCGATGCCGGAGAGCTTGGCGACCCTGTGCGGCAGGATGTCGAGCTCCCAGAACGCCTGGATCAAAGCGGCGGAGATCGAGTCGTGGCCGCAGCCGGCGCACAGCGTCGACACCTTGCCTTCGTAGTCGCGGCGGGTGAAGCCGGCCTTGTTCTTTGGCAGGGTCGGGTGGTGAAGCTTGGGTTTGGCGAGGTACGTCATGGCTGAAAAGCAGATTCTTCGCGGAGTCTTTCCTGAGCGAAGTCGAAGGGCTCAGAATGACAAACAAGGAGGCTCATGCGGCTTTGTCCTTCTTTAGCGGCCGGACGTTCAGCGCAGCGACGAATTTGGTGATCTCCCTGGTGATGAAGCGCGCGGTGATCGGCGTGCCGTCGTAGTGCAGGACCGAAATCAGGCTCGCCGGGTTGATTCCGGCGTCGTTGACGAGGAGCGTCTTCAGCTGCGCGTCGCGGTTCTGCTCGATGACGAACACCTTGGAGTGCGAGACAACGAAATCGAAGATCTCGTCCTGGAACGGGAACGAACGCACGCGCACCGCGTTGACGAAGATGCCCTGCCGCGACAGCGCGTCGAGCGCCTCGGCCATGGCGGGGCTGGTCGAGCCGTAGTAGATCGCGCCAAAGCGTGCCGGCTCCTTCGAGGCGGAGAGGAGCGGCTTGGGAACCAGCTTCTTCGCCGTCTCGAACTTCGTGAGGAGCCGCTGCATGTTGGCCTGATAGTCCTGGCCCTGCTCCGAGTAGATCGCGTAGGCGTTCTTGCTCGTGCCGCGGGTGAAGTAGCCGCCCTTCGAGGGGTGCGTGCCGGGATAGGTGCGGAACGGAACGCCGTCGCCGTCCACATCCAGATAGCGCCCGAACTCCTTGCCCGCGTCGAGCATCTCGGCGGTCATCACCTTGCCGCGGTCGTAGGCGCGGCTGTCGTCCCACACGAACGGCTTGCACAGGCGCTGGTTCATGCCGATGTCGAGGTCGGTCATCACGAACACCGGCGTCTGCAGACGCTCGGCGAGGTCCAGGGCCTGCGCCGCCATCTCGAAGCACTCGGCCGGGTCTTCGGGGAAGAGCAGCACGTGCTTGGTGTCGCCATGGCTCGCGTAGGCGCAGGTGAGGACATCGGACTGCTGCGTGCGCGTCGGCATGCCGGTCGAGGGCCCGCCGCGCTGCACGTCGATGATGACGAGCGGGATCTCGGCGAAGTAAGCGAGACCGATGAACTCCTGCATCAGCGAAATCCCGGGACCCGAGGTCGCGGTGAAGGCGCGCGCGCCGTTCCACCCTGCCCCGACGGCGATGCCCACCGATGCCAGCTCGTCCTCGCCCTGCACGATGGCGTACTTGTTCTTGCCGGTGTCCTTGTCGACGCGCAGCTTGGCGCAGTATTTCTGAAAGGCCTCGGCGAGGGACGAGGACGGCGTGATCGGGTACCAGGCGCACACGGTGGCGCCGCCGTAGACGCAGCCGAGCGCCGCCGCGGCGTTGCCGTCGATGAAAATCTTGTCGCCGACGTTGTCGGCCTTCTTCACGCGGATGCCCAGGGGACATTCGAGGTGCTCGAGCGCGTAGCTGCGGCCCAGCTGCAGCGCGTGCAGGTTGGGCTTCAGGAGCGTTTCCTTGCCGCGGTACTGCTCGCCGATCAGCTCGGCAATGGCGCCGGCGTCCATGTCGAGCAGCGCCGATAGCGCGCCGATGTAGATGATGTTCTTGAAGAGCTGCCGCTGGCGCGGGTCGGTATAGGCCTGGTTGCAAATCTCGGTGAGCGGCAGGCCGATGACGTTGATGTCGTCGCGAAACCTGGTCTGGGGCAGCGGCTTGGTGTTATCGTAGAAAAGGTAACCGCCAGTCTCGACTTCCTTCACGTCCTGGTCCCAGGTCTGCGGGTTCATCGCGACCATCAGGTCGACGCCGCCGCGGCGGCCGAGCCATCCGGATTCGGAAACGCGCACCTCGTACCAGGTCGGCAAGCCCTGGATGTTCGACGGGAAGATGTTTCGCGGCGAAACCGGCACGCCCATCCGGAGAATGGCCTTGGCGAAGAGCTCGTTGGCCGAGGCCGAGCCCGACCCGTTGACGTTGGCGAACTTGACGACGAAAGCGTTGACGGATTCGATGCGCTTGGCCATGGGATCAGGCAGCCCTCTTCTGCGGGGTGCGGCACGCCGGCCCGGCGTTCGTCATGTCGAGCAGGAATTTCTGCATGTCCCAGGCGCCTGTCGGGCAGCGCTCGGCGCACAGGCCGCAGTGCAGGCAGACGTCTTCGTCCTTGGCCATGATCCTGCCGGTCTTGAGTCCGCCGGACACGTAGAGGTCCTGCGTCACGTTCTTCGCCGGGGCGTTGAGCCGGCCGCGCAGGTCCTGCTCCTCGCCGTTCTGGGTGAAGGTGATGCAGTCCATCGGGCAGATGTCCACGCAGGCGTCGCACTCGATGCAGAGCTTGTCGGCAAAAACCGTCTGCACGTCGCAGTTCAGGCAGCGCTGCGCTTCCTTGAAGCCGGTCTTCGGGTCGAATCCCAGCTCGACCTCGATCTTGATGTTCTTGAGCGTGATCGAGGCATCCTTCCACGGCACCTTGTAGCGCTCGTCCGGCGAAATCTGGTTGTCGTAGCTCCACTCGTGGATGCCCATCTTCTGGCTCAAGAGGGTCACCAGAGGGCCGGGGCGCTGCTTCAGGTCCTCGCCGTTGCAGAGCTTGTCGATGGAGATGGCCGCGTCGTGGCCGTGCGCCACCGCCCAGATGATGTTCTTCGGTCCGAAGGCGGCGTCGCCGCCGAAGAAGATCTTCGGGTTGCTCGACTGCATCGTCACCTTGTCGACCACCGGCATGCCGCGCTTGTCGAAGGCGATGCCGGCATCGCGCTCGATCCAA
Organism: Gammaproteobacteria bacterium; assembly: GCA_041490545.1. Lineage (GTDB taxonomy): Bacteria > Pseudomonadota > Gammaproteobacteria > Burkholderiales > SG8-39 > VBDM01. The sequence continues at coordinate 5,665 of JBGPTG010000110.1, read as the reverse complement.
GGGAAGGAGTTTTCCTGCCCAACCGCGACGAGCACGTCGTCGCATTCGAAGAGTTGGTCGGGTTCGCCGGTCGGAACGAGGCTGCGCTTTCCCCGCTTTTCCGTTTCATTCTCGTAGACGGCCTTGACCTTCTCGAAGGTCATGCCGGTGAGCTTGCCGTTCTTGTGCTCGAAAGTCCTGGGCACGAGGTAGTTGAGGATCGGAATGCCTTCGTGCTGCGCGTCTTCCTTTTCCCAGGAAGACGCTTTCATTTCCTCGAACCCCGAACGCACGATGACTTTAACGTCCTCACCACCCAGCCTCTTCGCCGAGCGGCAGCAGTCCATCGCCGTGTTGCCGCCGCCGAGCACGATGACGCGCTTGCCGATCTTGTCGGTGTGGCCGAAGGAGACCGAGGACAGCCAGTCGATGCCGATGTGGATGTTCTTCGCCGCTTCCTTGCGCCCGGGGACCTCCAGGTCGCGGCCGCGCGGCGCGCCCGAGCCGACGAAGATCGCGTCGTAGTTCTCTCCGAGCAGCTTCTTCATGCTGTCGATTCTCACGCCGCCCCTGAACTCGACGCCGAGGTCGAGGACGTAGCCGACTTCCTCGTCGATCACCTCCATCGGCAGGCGGAAGCGCGGGATCTGCGACCAGATCATGCCGCCGGCGCGCGCGTCCTGGTCGAACACGGTGACGTGGTAGCCGTTCGGCGCGAGGTCGCGCGCGACGGTCAGCGATGCGGGGCCCGCGCCGATACAGGCGACGCGCTTGCCGTTTTTCTTTGCCGCGGGCTTTGGCAGCCGCGGACGGATGTCTTCCTTGTTGTCCGCGGCGACGCGCTTCAGCCGGCAGATCGCGACCGGCTCTGGAGTGAGACCGTTGTTTTCCTCGACGCGGCCGCGGCGGCACGCGGGCTCGCAGGGACGGTCGCAGGTGCGGCCGAGAATTCCGGGGAAGACATTGGACTGCCAATTGACGAGATACGCGTCGCCGTAGCGGCCCGCGGCGATGAGGCGTATGTATTCGGGAACAGGCGTGTGCGCGGGACAGGCCCACTGGCAATCCACGACTTTGTGGAAATACTCCGGGGCGCCGATGTCGGTCGGCTTCAACTTACTCGCTCCCGTAGTGCGCTTCGCATCGCCCCGCCCATTGAAGTGGGCGTAATACTACCGCCTCGCAGGCGCGCTGAAAAGGCTGCAATATCAACTACTAGTAAAAAAAACCTCGCTCTGCCTGGAACATTCGCGTCGGGACTAGTCCTGACAGATTCTTCGAATCACCGCACACCGGTGTCCGGGTAGCACCCGACAGTGTGTAGGGATATACCGGACGCGAGTGATCGTCGGTCAGGAAGCCCATCAAGCAGTTGAAAAACAAGGAGTAAGCGCGATATGCCCGGGACGGGCTGCCGCGCCTGAGGCGGTCGTCAGGCAGTCCTTCGAGGAGGATCAGCGCTCGCGCGGATCGCGCAAGTCGCGGACTTCCTGCTGGCGCACGCGCCGCGCCCGCGAAGGCGCGACGAACAGCCAGTACGAAACCGCTACGGAAACGAGGAGCGCCGCGACGCCTTCCAGCAATTGCCAACCGGTACCCATTTCTTCCTTATCGGCCCGAAGTCGTTCTTATTGAGGGGACTCGATGCTACTCGCGGCGCGAGGACTTGGCAAGCGAGGGCTCGCAGGGTTGGGTTGGTAGGGCGTGTAGGGATCGAACCTACGACCAACGGATTAAGAGTCCGCTGCTCTACCAGCTGAGCTAACGCCCCTTTGTGCGCCGGGCAATCGGTGCGCCGGGAAAAAATCGACCAAGATCGAGGCGCGGATTTTAGCACACGCGCCCGCGCGCACTCCCCGATTCAGGCGACCGCGACCGGCGCGAGCGCTTCGATGTCGGTGACGACGTCGACGACCACGGGCCGATCCGCCTTGAGCGCGCGCTGAATGGCCGGACTCAGGTCGGACGGCTTCTCAACGCGGATGCCCAGCGCGCCGATGTCCTCGGCGACGCGCGCGAAGTTGACCATGCGGTAGGTCCAGAGTTCGCGCGCCTTTTCGGTCTGCTGCCCGCCGTAGACGCGGTCGAAGCCGCGCTTGGACTGGTTGCCGCTCGCGTTGTTGTTGACCACGGTCACCGAGTTGATGCCCCAGCGCACCGCAGTTTCGATCTCGGCGATGTGGTACCAGAAGCCGGCATCACCGGTGAGCACCACGACGGGCCGCTCCGGCGCACCGCACTTCGCGCCCAGGCCCGCGGGAAAAGCCCAGCCGAGGTGGCCGGCGCTGCGCATGTAGCTCTGCGACGGGGTGCGCAGATCGTACATGCCGCCCATCCACATGCCGGCGTGACCGGTGTCGACGACGACGATGCCGTTGTCGGGCACGTGCCGGGTGAATTCGGCGCATATGCGCTCGGGACGCATCGGCACGTCCTCCGACTCGAGCTGCGGGCGGTATTTGTCCTGCCACTCCCTGCAGATCGAGCGCGTCTGCTCGACCCAGGGCTTTCTCTTCGCCGCGGTCTTCGCGTCGACGTGCTCGAGCATGCGCGCGAGCGTCACTTTCGCGTCGCCGAGCACCCCGGCCTTCAAGGGATAGTTGCGGCCGAGGGCTTCCGGGTCGATGTCGATCTGGATCGCGGCGACGCCGATTTTCGGCACCGCCCAGAAGTGCGTCGTCATGCCGCCGGTTTCGCTGCCGACGAAACAGACGAGGTCCGCCTGCCCTACTACGCGGTTCGCGCTCTCGCGCGAGTATGTTCCGCACACCCCGACCGAAAGCGGATGCACGCCCGGAATGGAATCCTTGCCGTTCAACGAGGTCGCCACCGGGATGGAGAGCTTTTCCGCCAGCGCGACGAGCTCCTGCTTCGCGCCGGAGGCGCGCACGCCGCCGCCCGCGACGATCACCGGACGCTCGGCTTCCTGCAGAACTTTCAGCGCGGCGAGCACGCTTTTCATGTCGGGCTCGGGACGGAACGGTGGCACGCGCGCGAACTGCGCTTCGACGAGCGGCTCGATGTCGGCCTCCTCGGCGTCCACCTGCCCTTCGTTGCCGCGGAACTGCAGGTGCACCGGACCGGGCGTCCCCGACACCGCGACGCGGAACGCCTGGCGGACCATGTCGGGAAAGCGAGAAACGTCGTCGACGGTCGCGTTGAACTTCGTCACCGGTTCGAACGCCGGCACGTCGTCGACCTCCTGGTAGACCTTGCGGAACTTGGTCCCGGCATCGCGCCCGCCGGTGAAGGCGATGACCGGCGAGTGCGCGAGGTGCGCATCGCGAAGGCCCGCGGCGAGGTTGAGCGCGCCGATCACCTGCGCCATGCAGATGCCGGGGCGTCCCGACGCGCGCGCGTAGCCATCGGCCATGTAAGCCGCGGATTTCTCGCCGTGGGTGTGGATGCGCTTGATCTTCGTGCGCAGCTCCATTTCGGCGAACGTCCGGCGCAGCACCGCGGGGACCATGAAAACGTGGGATACGCCGTAGCCTTGCAGCATGTCGGCGAGGCATTGCGCTCCGGTCATTTTTGCCATTTGTGATTTCCCTTCAGAATCGCCTGGACTGTCAGTTGTGAAACCGGGGACAGACCACGTTTTCGAACGCTTTCAAAAAAACGGGGTCTGTCCCCGGTTATTACTTTATCGCCAAGGGATTGGTCGGAGACCCCACCGCGCCCGTGATCGGAATCGCCGGCGCAACGAAGAGGAACTCGTAGACCTTGTCTGCGGCGCAGTCCTCAGCGAGTTCCTTCACGTAAAAAATCTCGCCCATGGTCATTCCCATGATCGGGATGGTGATCCAGTGCCAGGGCTGGTTGATGCCCGGCTCGGTTTCGTTCGGCCGGACTTCGCATCCCCAGGTGTCGGAGGCGAGCGCCGCAAGCTCGGTGCGCTGGATCCATTCGAGCGTCTCGAAGGCGAATCCCGGAGCATCGCCGCCCGGATAGCCGTCCCAGCTCCCGGCCTTCAGCTTCGTTTCCATCTGCCCGGTGCGCACCACGACGAAGTCGCCGCGCTTCAGCTTCACTTTCTGCGCGTCCGCCGTGCGGTCGAGGTCGGCGCAAGTGATCGCGTAGCCGTCCTCGAGGACCTCCTTGCCGAGCGCGCGCGGCACATCCAGAAAGATCCCGCGGCCGACCATGCGGCTCTTGGTTTTCTCGATACCGCACTTCTGCGCGCCGCCGGAGGTGACTTCGCGGCAATCGTAGCCGTTCCACATGGAGTTTTCGTAGAACACGTGGCCGAGGCCGTCCCACTGCGTGCCGCACTGCAGGGGCATCACCACCATGTCGTCGGCGGCGCGGATGCCGCGATGGTCGAGGACGCCCGAGTAGGCGTCGGTGCCAGTGCGCAGCATGGTGTGCACCGGGTTGATGCGGCCCATCGACGGATACTTGCTTTTCGCGCCCTGGGGACCGCTGTTGTCGAAGTTGAGCGCAAGCGAGATGACCTTGCCCTTCTTCACCAGGCGCGCGGCGGCGACGATGTCCTCGGGCTGCGTGTGATTGAGCGTGCCGATCTCGTCGGTCGGGCCCCACTTGCCCCAGTTCTTGTACTTCTCCGCGGCATCGCGGAGATCCTGTCGAGTCAGTTTACGGCCGGCCATCAAGGCACCTCCAAAGAAAACTTGTGCGCGCGGGCGCCCTGGAGGGGTTCTCCCGTGCTCCCGCTGGCGCGAAATTCCCCCGGAACGGCTTGCCCTCTCGCGATCCGGGCGGCGGTGAAGAAAATCGCCGCACAGTCTACTACCGAATCCCGCCTTCGCCTATGCGGCGGCGTTTGATCCAGATCAAATTCCGCCGCGCCCGCCGGGAATACCTTCTGGGCATCGCCGACCCTCATCGCCGACCCCAAAGGGAGGATGCTGACCATGACACGCCGACCGGCCCCGATCCAGGACGTCGCCCACCTGGGCTGCGTGGAACTCCTCACCCCGCGCCTCGCCGACAGCCGCTGGTACTTCTGCGATGTGCTCGGCATGGAGATCGTGCACGCCGCGGGCACCTCGGTTTACCTGCGAGCGTACGGCGACTACGCCGCAAGCACGCTCAAGCTCACCGAAGCCAAGGCGCCCGGCGTCGGGTGCATCGCCTGGCGCGCCGTGAGCCCGGAGGCGCTCGAGCGCCGCGCTGCGGCGATTGAGAAGACCGGACTCGGGCAGGGATGGAGCGACGGGGACTACGGTCGCGGGCGGTCCTACCGGTTCCGCGATCCGGACGGCCATTCGATGGAAATGTACTACGAGGAAACCCGCTACATCGCACCCGAGCATCTGCGCTCGGTGCTGAAAAACCTGCCGATGAAGTACACCGGGCGCGGCGTGGGCGTGAGGCGCATCGACCATCTGGCGCTGCTCGCCCGGAACGTCACCGCCAATCGCCGCTTCATGCAGGAGCAGCTCGGGTTCCGCCTGCGCGAGCAGGTCTTGTTCGACCGCGGCACCGTCGAAATCGGTTCCTGGCTCAGCCCGTCCCCGGTGCATCACGAAGTGGCCTACGTCAAGGACATCAAGGGCGGCCACGGCCGGCTGCATCACTTTGCCATGTGGGTCGACAATCGCGAGGACGTGCTCCGCGCGGCGAGCCTGCTCTCCGAGCATCGCGTTTTCATCGAGGCCGGCCCGTCGATGCACAACAATTCGCAGGGCTTCTACCTCTACACCTACGAGCCGGGCGGCAACCG
>JBGPTG010000109.1:0-9854 GCA_041490545.1 Gammaproteobacteria bacterium | reverse complement strand
TGGCTGAGATCAACGCCGCGCTCGGCGGCTACATCCGCGGCCAGGCGCTCGACGCGATTTGCGTGGGCCTTCTGACCATGGGCGGCCTGGCCCTGCTTGGATTCAAGGGCGCGGTGATGGCGGGATGTCTGACGGGTTTTCTGAACCTGGTGCCCTTCATGGCGCTGTTGGTGGGCGGCGCCATTGCGCTGTTCGCGGGATATTTTCAAGGCCTGGGTTTCCCCACGCTTGTCGGGATCTTTCTTCTCTTCGCGCTTGTTCGCTTGATGGACGACTTTGTCTTGACGCCCTTCGTCGTGGGAAGCAGGGTGCGGCTTCATCCCGTCGCGATGCTGTTCGCGATTCTGGCGGGGTTTCACGTGGCAGGATTTCTCGGCCTCGTGTTCGCGGTGCCGATCGCCGCGACCATCAAAGTGATCGCGGCCACCGCTTTGAGCGACCACCGGGAAACGTTTGTGGTCGAAGACCGCCCTTTGATTTGATGCGCATCCCATGAAAGCGATCGAGGAAACGAAACTCCTTTTGTCCGGCGGCTCGGCGCGCCGCGATTTCCGGGGCCGCACAGCTTGTCGAGTTTTCGTCCGAAGCGTTCCAGCTGCAGGAAAGTCGCCTATTGGTTGACCCCGCAAAACCGCCGGCGTAGCATCGCTTCAGCTTCCGCCACCGTTTTCCGCGGGCTCAAAAGAAGAACAGCCGCAGGACGGAGGAAGCGTCCACGAGGAGGGGTCATCCATGAACCATTTCTGCGCAGTGCCTCGCAGCATCCGCACTTTCAGCATTACCTTCGCTGCATCGCTCGCCACCGCGTTTTTCGCGGCGTCGCCTGCCGACGCGCGCATCACCAGGATCGAAATCGACGCCGCCCGGTCGCAATCGCCTACCTTCGGCGGATTCTCGTGGCCGAACGTAGGGCAGTACGAGAAGGTCGTCGGCAAGGCGTTTGGCGAAGTCAACCCGCATGACTGGCGAAACCGGGTCATCGTCGACATCGAATTCGCCCCGCGCAACGCGCGCGGCAACGTGGAATACGCCTTCAACTTCTACATTCTGAAGCCGATCGATCTTTCCAAGGGCGCTCACAAAATGATGTACGAGCCGCCCAACCGCGGCGGCAAGACCTGGGCGGCGCTCGGCCGTGTCACGGTCGACCCGGGCGCCAACGGCGACGACCCGGGCTCGGCGATCACGAATCCGACCGTGCTGGCCAACTCGTTCCTCATGCCGCGCGGCTACACCATCGCCTGGAGCGGGTGGGAGGACCTGGACACTCTCGACAACCCCGCCTTCAAGTCGACGGCCAGCTTCCCGGTCGCGCGCAATCCCGACGGCTCGTCGATCACCGGCCCGTCCTACGAATACATCGTGGTGGGGTCAGCGGCTGCGTCGGCCGCGTTGACCTACCCGGCGGCGACGCTGGACAAGACCAAGGCGGCGCTGACCCATCGCGTTCATCTCAACGACGTGCCGCAGGTCATTCCGGCGTCCGGCTGGAACTACAACGCGGCCGGAACGGCCATCAGCCTCACCGGCGGGAGCTTCGTAGCGAACGACATCTACGAGTTCGCCTACACCGCGAAGGACCCCAAGCCCAACGGGCTGGGCTTCGCCGCCGTGCGCGACTGGATGGAGTTCCTGCGCTACGAAAGGCGCGACGACTACAACAACGCCAATCCGCTGGCCCGGCACATCAAGCGCGTCTACACCGAGATCTCGTCGCAGCCCGGGCGCCTTCTCAACGACTTCCGGCACCTCGGGTTCAACGAGACCGAAAGCGGCAGGAAGGCCTTCGACGGCCACATGCAGTGGATCTCGGCGGGCAACGGCATCAACATGAATTATCGCTTCTCGCAGTCCGGCCGCACCGAGCGCAACCGCCAGAACCATCTCTTCATCGAAGGCCGGTTCCCGTTCGCGAACGTGACGACGCATGATCCGATCACCCGCGAGACCGACAGCCGGTACAAGAGCTGCGAGCGGACCGATACCTGCCCGCTGGGCGTGGAGATCTACTCGGCCAACGAATACTGGGTGAAGGCCGCGTCGTTGCTGCACACGACACCGGACGGCACGCGTGACCTGCCGGATTCGAAGTTCACCCGCAACTACTTCATATCGAGCATGCGGCATGGCACCGCCGCCAGCCCCGCCGGCCCCGGCACCCTCCCGAGCAGGGGGCTGTGCCAGCAGGCCGACAATCCGCTGAATTCGGCGCCGGTGCAGCGCGCGTTGTTCATCGCCCTGGACGCGTGGGCGACGGAAGACCGCAGGCCGCCGCACAGCCGGGTGCCGAAGCTGCGCGACGGCACGCTGGTGCCGCCGCTGCCGCAGTCCGGAATGGGATTTCCCGACATTCCCACGGACCCGGTGAACGCTCCCACTGCGTCAGGCCGCGTGACCTACACCGGCCTCAAGACCACGCGCTACCACTTCGACTACGGGCTGAACTTCTACGAGACCGGGATCGCGACGATCAATCCGCCGGCGTTCCCGTTCACGACGCCTTCGTACCAGGACGATCCTCGCAACGGCCCGATCTATCCGAGCTTCGTTCCGAAGACCGACAGCGACGGCAACGACATCGCGGGGGTGCGGCTGCCCGACGTCACGGTGCCTCTGGCCACGTACACGGGCTGGGCGCTGCGGCGCGGAGCGCAGGCCAACGACGGCTGCGAGGCCTCGGGGCAGTTCATCCCGTTTGCGAAGACCGAGCTGGACCGCGCGAACACCAACGATCCGCGTCCCTCGGTCGAGACGCGCTACAAGACCTTCGCCGACTACCACGCCAAGGTGAGGAGTGCCCTCGAAGAAATGGTATCGGACCGCCTGCTGCTGTGCGAGGACGCCGGGACCGAAGAGCTGCGGCTGATGCAGGCCGGCATCACCCGCGGCGTGCCGCCGGCGGAAGGCGGCGCGCTCCCTGCCGTCGAGCTGCCGAATGCCTGCCGCGAGCAAGATCGCAAGCACGATGACAGGGACCATCACCACGACGACGACGACTGAAGAGACGCTCGCATAGAGCCAGGCTCGATTTCCCTTCGAGCCTGGCTCGTTCAAGCCTTGCGCGATTCGGCGGGATCGTGAATTGATTCGCGTCCTGACCGGCTGCACCCTCTCTACCCGGCGCCTTATTCGGGCTGGATTCCGGCTGCGCGCACCATTTCCGCGTACTTCCCGATCTCGGCCTGGACGAACAGTCCGAATTCGGCGGGCGTGCTCCCGACGGGCTCGAGACCGAGGCCCGCGATCCGCTCCCGCACTTGGGGGTTGCCGAGGGCGAGGAGCACTTCGCTTTGCAGCTTCGCGACGATTTCCCCCGGACAATCCGCCGGCACGTACAGTCCCTGCCATCCGCTGTCGACCTCGAAATCGGCAACGCCGGCTTCCATCATCGTCGGCACATCGGGCAGATAGGATGCGCGGGCGCGTCCGGTGTAGGCGAGCGCACGCAACCTGCCGGCCCTGACATACGGGAGCGAGAGGGCGGAACTCGCAAAGGCCACCTGGACGTCTCCGGCCAAGAGCGCGCTTATCGCCTGGCCGCCCCCCTTGTAGGGAACGTGCAGCATCCTGATTCCGGCGCGCGCGTTGAACAGCTCGCCGGTCAGGTGGTTGGTGTTGCCGATGCCGGGCGAGCCGAACGACAGGCGGTTTTCCGGTGCGCGGGCAAGTGCGATCAGCTCCTTCACCGATTGCGCGGGAATCGACGGGCTCACCACCAGCAGCAGTCCTCCCGCGGCCGTGATCTGAGTCACCGGCGCGAAATCCTTGAGCGTGTCGTAGGGGAGCTTCCTGTACATGCTGGGATTGACGATGAAAGATGACGAGGTGACGAGCAGCGTGTAGCCGTCGGGCCTGGACCTCGCAACGGCTTCCGCGCCGATGATGCCGTTCGCACCGGGACGATTGTCGACGACAAAAGGCTGTCCGGTCTGCGCCGCGAGCGCCTGAGCCATCACTCTCGCGACGGTATCGGGACCGCCGGCGCTGAACGGGACGATGACGCGGACAGGGCGGCTCGGGTAGGCGTCGCAGGATGCGCTCGATGACCAGAGCGCTGAACACAGCAGCGCGAAAGCGAGAATACCGTGCGGCACAGTCCTCAACCCTTGCGCGATTCCAGCTGCCGCTCGACCGCGACGACGGCGATCGCCTGCGGGTTTTTCGCGCGCGGGGGCGGTCATGCTCGCTGAAAACAGCAATCAGTCCGCCAAGCCCCTTTGAGGCGACGGCAGCCCGCCCGGTGTGAACCGCAGCCGCTTGGCGATGACGCTGAGCCCGCCCGCCGCAAGGAGGATGCCGACCACCCAGAGGGCCAGAATCGTGAGGCCCGTCGCGGTCGGTCGCGGCCACGGCGTCTTCCACAGCACCTCCGCGCGCTCGATCATCCAGTGCCAGCCGGTGTCCGCCACGATCGCCGAGAGGATGATCATCCCGACCCGGCCAGGCAATACGTACCGAAGTACCACGGCAAGTGCCGGCAGCATGACCGCAAGGACTATGATTTGGCCGATTTCTATGCCGACGTTGAACGCGAAGAGTGAAACCAGCAGATGGGTCCCGGCGAACTGGAAGTTCTCCTGGAGGCCGTAGGAGAAGCCGAAACCGTGGACCAGCCCGAACAGGCCCGTGATCAGGACGCGCCGCTTGAGGTTGACCCCCATGATGTTCTCGAGCGCCATGTATACGATCGATGCGGCAATAGCGGTCTCGACGAAGGGCGGGAACCAGGTGCCCGATGGCGCGAGATTGAAGGCCGAGCCCAGCAGCGTGAACGAATGCGCGACCGTGAAAACCGTGATGACCGACAGAATCTGCCGCCAGCCGCGCAGCGGAATCACCAGACAAAGCAGGAACAGCAGATGATCGTAGCCGGTGAGGATATGCGCGATGCCGAGCCCGACAAAGCCCGACGCGGCGCGCACCCAAGTGGGATTCAGCGCGACCGTTCCCGAGCTTCTTGTAATGACCATCGCCCGGCCGCCTTCGCCGGAAGGCATGTAGCGCAGTGCGAGCTTGAGATAATCCCCGAGCTCCGGGCCGGCGGCCGTGCGGATGGAGAACTCCGAGCCCGGCGAGCCGATCGGATAGGTGATCCGGGCGTCCACATAACCCTGGTCGATGTAAATGCTCGTGCCGCGTTCGAGCGGCTCGGCCACGTGGCTCGCGGCTTGCTCGTAGCTCTCGAATGAACGATCGGACGGCAGCGCCAATCGCCCCGTCGCGTGCAATGCGACCAGCGGCCGCTCATTTTCGAAGAGCGTGATGTCCTGCTGGATCGCAGCGAGCGCTCGCTCGACCGCAGGCGCCGACTTGTCGACGTCGATTTCGGCGCCGGCGACCGGAAATTTGACCGACTTGAACAGATACAGCGGCGTGCGGACGACGAGCTGCGCCTCGCCCGGCTCGATTTTGACGAACGCGTTGATGATCGCGTCGAGCTTGAATTCGTGCGCGTGCACGATCTGCGCGCACGATGCGGCACACACAAAGAGCCACCATGCCAAGAGGCGCCAAAGTCTCATCTCATTTCTCGCTGTTGGCGGAACAAGTCGGCCGTTTGATGAAGTAAACCCGCGTCAACCGGCAACGATGCCGGGTGACGCGGGAAGCCGAATTCACGGGTCGCAGCCGGAGGCATTCACCTCCGGCCGGACCTCGCATCAGTCGCAATCGCTTTTGCCGCCGCCATGCCAATCGTGGCCGTCGCACTTGACGGGCGTGAACTTCTGAATGCGCCGGCCGTTGATCGTCTCGCCGGTGTAGAGATTGCCCTTCGAGTCGAGTGCGACGCTGTGCAGGAACGTGAACTGGCCTGCCTGGAGTCCAGGCGCGCCAAACCCGGAGAGGATCGTGCCCAGCACGCGGCTCATGATGTGCAGGATCTCGTTCCCTCCGTCGGCCTCGAACATGAACGTCTGCATATAGTCGTTGGAGAACACCAGGTCCCACGCCGAACCCGCGGTGCCGAGCCCCGCTGCGCCGCCGATTCCCAGCGTCACGCCGGTACCCGGAACGACCGGGATGATCCGTTGCAGCACGCCGGTCTTGGTGAAGACCTGGATGCGGTCGTCGGCGCGATCGCACACGTAGAGCAAGTTGTCGTTGCCCGCCACGATGCAATGCGGATGGCCGCCGTCGCCCGAGGCAAACAAGCCGGGCGAGTCGGTCGACGGGTAATTCATCGTCCCCGCCACGCCGCCCCACTGCCGCAGCCACGTGCCGGTTGCGCTGAACACCACGACGCGGTGATTGCCGTACCCGTCCGCGATGTAAATGCTGCCGCGTTCTCCGGTCATCGGATCCCGGTTCGGATCGATGTACATGTTGGCAGGCTCGTTCAAAAGAGTCTTGCTCTGGTTGGCGGTGGGATCACCGCCCGAGTTGCCGCACGCGTTGTTGTTGGCCGGCCAGTCGCACTTGCCGCGCGTCCCGATCTGCAGCAACAGGTGTTTGCCATCATGCGAGTACTTCTGCACGATGCCGTCGCCGTTGCCGGCGATCCAGACGTTGTCCTGGTAGTCGATGAAGCAGCCGTGAATGCCGTTGGGCAGCACATTCCGGTCGCCCCACGCGTTGGCCACGTTGCCGGCGGTGTCGAATTCGATAACGGGTGCGGCGGAGACCGAATCGAGAGTTTCGGGCGAGTTGACCAGGTTTCCGCGCGTCACAATGAACACATGATCCCGCGAATCGACGCAGGTTCCCGCGACTTCGCCGGTCGACCATGGCTTGGGCTTGCCTGTCGACGTACTGAGCACGAGCGGGGTTCCGAAATCGCCGGCGCTGGGCAACGGCATCTTCGGCCACGACCCATCGACTGCGAAGTTCGGGACTTTGGGGTCTTTCTTTGAATCGGCTTGCGAAACGGAAACGGACAGGCCCACGGCAGCGGCCACGGCCAGTCCTACGGCTCCTGCGTAGAGATAGCGTTTTCCTCTCATGATGCTCTCCTCGTTGTATTCGCCACGGTACGGCGTGAACGGAATGAATCCAGCGATCGCTGGCTCTGTGGGCGCTCCTCCAAAGCGCCGGCTCTCAACAAGAACACGCTACTCGCTTCCGGAGCCCTCAGTCAATGGACGCAAGCTGCTAGCGCGATCGTTCTCCATTGCGTTTCTCGGGAGGGTCAATTGCTGCAATGCGAACACGGTGGGGTTAACCCTGTATCCGTTATAGGGAAATGCCTGATATTGCACAGGCATTACAGGATAGCTGTACATTGGAAGCAACCATTTCCGCATATCGTTCGACATGAAGTCGCTGGGCAGAAAATCTGAAGGTTTGCGGCTCGAGCGCATCAAGGCGTCGCTGCTCTGGGCGGGGGAGCGGTTCCGCAACCTGCACGCGGTCATCCCGGGCCTGCGCGACCCGAACGCAGCCATGCCTACGCTCGGCGAATTTCTCTGCCGAGGCGTGCGGCGGGTGGCGCGGGGGCCGCTGCCATCGATGAACCCGCTCGAAGCCTGGGCCAGGCCGCCCGAGAGCGGGCTGCGCGCCACCTGGCTCGGCCATTAGAAGGGGCCGTACTGAACGCGGACCTCAAGCCTTGCGGGAAAGGCGTCACGCTCGGCACCAGCACCAGCAGCGCCCGCAGGAAATCCGTCGGCCCACCTCGATCTTCTCCGGTTCCACGGTGATAGCATTCGTCGTACGGGTTTTAATCGTCGATGAACGGAGGGTGCCGCGATGCCTGCCCGATGCACTCATTTGAATTCTGTAAAGACGGACGCGCCCCACACTCGCGGCTGCGAGGAATGCCTCGCCATGGGAGACACCTGGGTGCATCTTCGCCTGTGCCGGCAGTGCGGGCACGTCGGCTGCTGCGACGCCTCGAAGAACAAGCACGCCACCAAGCATTTTCGCAAGACCGGGCATCCGATCATCACCTCGCTCGAGCCGGGAGAGAGCTGGAGCTGGTGCTTCGTCGATGAGGTCGACATGGAGCTTGGATGAGCGGAGAGACCGAGGGCGGGGAAGTCACGCCGCCCAATCCCATCGAGGCCCGCTGGGAACAGGCCTTTCCCCGGCTGACCCCTGCGCAGATCGCCCGCCTCGAACCGCACGGAAAGAGAATACGCACGCGCCAAGGCCATGTGCTGGCCGAGCCTGGGGAGCGCCACCGTATGATGTTCGTCGTCCTTTCTGGGAGCGTCGAGATCGTGCGTCCCGGTCTTGCCGGGGAGGAATTGATCGTAGTGCACGCGCCGGGCCAGTTTTCCGGAGAGATGAGCACTTTGCGCGGTATTGCGAGCGTGGTGCGCGCCCGCGTTCGCGAGGAAGGCGAGGTGCTCGCAATCGACGGCGAACATCTGCGCCAGCTCGTTCAGACCGACGCCGAGCTGAGCGAAATCTTCATGCGCGCCTTCATCCTGCGCCGGGTGGGACTGATCGCTTCCAAGAGCGGCGATGTCATTCTGATCGGTTCCAGCCATTCGGCCGGCACGCTGCGCCTGCAGCAGTTCCTCACCCGGAACGCTTTTCCCTACATCAGCATCGATGTCGAGAAGGATCCGTCGGCGCAGGCACTGCTCGATCGCTTTCACGTGAGCGTCGACGACATTCCCGTCGTGCTCTGCCGCGGCGAGAAAATGCTGAAGAATCCGGGCAACGAGGATCTCGCCGCGTGCCTCGGCATGAATCCGCAGATCGACGACGCGAAGGTCCGCGACCTGGTCGTGATCGGCGCCGGCCCCGCCGGGCTGGCCGCCGCCGTGTACGGCGCCTCGGAGGGGCTCGATGTGCTGGTGCTCGAATCCAGCGCGCCCGGAGGGCAGGCCGGCTCGAGCTCGAAGATCGAAAACTATCTGGGTTTTCCGACCGGCATCTCCGGGCAGGCGCTTGCCGGGCGCGCGCTGGTACAGGTGCAGAAGTTCGGCGCCGAAGTTACCGTCGCAAGCAGCGCCGTGCGCCTGCGCTGCGAGCAACGGCCCTACGAAATCGATCTCTCGAACAAGCACCTCGTCCGGGCGCGCGCCATCGTCGTCGCAACGGGCGCGGAATACCGGCGACTGGCGCTCGAGAACCTGGACCGCTTCGTGGGCGCAGGCGTGTATTACGCGGCCACGCCGGTCGAGGCCCGGCTGTGCAAGGCGGAAGAAGTCATCGTCGTCGGCGGTGGGAACTCGGCCGGTCAGGCGGCGGTGTTCCTCGCCGGCGGCTGCCGGCACGTGCACCTGCTGGTGCGCTCCCAGGGGCTGGCGGACAGCATGTCCCGGTACCTCATCCGCCGCATCGAGCAGAGCCCGAACATCACCCTGCATGTGCGCACCGAAATCGCGGCCCTCGAGGGCGAGGCGCAGCTCGAGCAGGTGACCTGGCGAGATCGCACCGGCAATGATGAGACGCGCCCGATCCGCCATGTGTTTCTCATGACTGGGGCCGTACCCAACACGCGCTGGCTGCAGGGATGCGTCGCCCTGGACGACAAGGGATTCGTGCGGACGGGTTCAGATCTGCACGCGGAGGATCTCGTGCCGGCGCAGTGGCCGGCGGGGCGGGCACCGCATCTCTTCGAGACCAGCCAGCCCGGGATCTTCGCGGTCGGCGACGTGCGCTGCGGCAGCACGAAGCGCGTCGCCGCGGCGGTGGGCGAAGGATCGGCGTGCGTCCAGATAGTTCATCGCGTTCTGCACGAATGACTGACTCATTCCCAAAAGGGAGATCGACATGCTCGCTAGTCCTCAGGTGAGTTAGATCCTCCCATGAGCCACCTTCCGCCTTTTGAGCTGACCGTTCCCGTGAGCCATGCCGATCACATGCTGGGTTCGGAGCATGCGGCCGTGACCGTCGTCGAATACGGCGATTTCGAATGCCCGAACTGTCTTCAGGCCGCGCCGGTGGTGAAGATGCTGCTC
>JBGPTG010000108.1:0-9868 GCA_041490545.1 Gammaproteobacteria bacterium | reverse complement strand
TCGGCAACGAGGGCCGCGAGATCCGCGACGGCCAGCTGGCGATCCTCGGCGAGGGCGACGCGGTGCGCCTGCGCGGCGCCGAGGGTGGCGGGCGGCTGCTGCTGCTCGCCGGCGTGCCGACGCGCGAGCCGGTGGCGCGCTACGGGCCGTTCGTCATGAACACTCAAGCAGAGATCGTCCAGGCGGTGCAGGACTACCAGAGCGGCCGCATGGGCGAGATCACGCGCACCGCGGAGGTTAGTTGATACCGCGGGCGGCGACTCCGCGATGAGGATACTCACCTTCGGAAAGTGACTCGGAGGCGATTCCCCGATGATTGAACTGCTCGCCGACCCGCAGGCCTGGATCGCTTTCCTCACGCTGACGCTGCTCGAGCTCGTGCTCGGCATCGACAACGTGATCTTCATCTCCATCCTCGTCGACCGGCTGCCGCCGGCGCAGCGCGACCTGGCGCGGCGCCTCGGTCTCTTTCTTGCGATGTTCATGCGCGTCGGCCTGCTGTTCCTGCTCGCCTGGCTCGCGGGCCTCACCGCGACGCTCTTCACGGTCCTCGGACAGGAACTGTCGGGCCGCGACCTGATCCTCATCGGCGGCGGCCTGTTTCTCCTGTGGAAGAGCACCAGCGAGATCCACCAGCTGCTCGAGGGCGAGAAGGGCTCGGCTTCCGCGGCGCTGCGCGCCGGCTTCGCCGCGACAATCGTGCAGATCATGATCGTCGATCTGGTGTTCTCGCTCGATTCCATCATCACCGCGGTGGGCATGGTCGACCGGATTGCAGTGATGGCCGCTGCAGTAGTCGCTTCGGTGTTCCTGATGATGCTCTTCGCCGGGAGCATTGGCCGCTTCGTCTCGGGGCATCCGACGGTGAAGATGCTCGCGCTGGCGTTCCTTTTCGTCATCGGCGTGGTGCTGATCGCCGACGGCTTCGACCACCACGTGCCCAAGGGCTACGTTTACTTCGCCATGGCGTTCTCGGTGGCGGTGGAAATGCTCAACCTGTGCCTGCGCAAGCGCGCGAGGCCGCCGGTCGAGCTGCGTGGACCGTACGCGCGCGGCCGCGAGTAGCCGCGGCGCATGCTCGCCTTTGGTGCGGTTCCCGCGCGGCTAGAGTCTCCGACCCCGACCTGACGCCGCCGGCGGCGCGGGTTCGATGTCCGACGGGCCGGCCAGGGTGACCACCACGCGGTCACGGCCCTCACGCTTCGCCCGGTACATCGCCTCGTCGGCGCTGCGCACCAGCGATTCCGCGTCCTCGGCGTCCTCCGGGAAGACCGCGATGCCGAGCGACACAGTGACCGGTCCCAGGGATTTTCCGCGAAACAGGATGGGCAGCTGTTTCACCGCCGCGCGGATCTCTTCGGCGCGCTGCCGCACGAGTTCGATCGACGCCTCGGGCAGGATCAGGACGAATTCCTCGCCGCCGTAGCGGCAGGCGAGGTCGGCGCGGCGCACGCTCCGCCGCAACAGCGCGGCGATCTCCGTAAGGATCCGGTCGCCCGCTTCGTGGCCGTGCGTGTCGTTGACGCGCTTGAAACGATCGACGTCGATCATGATGGCGGCGATCTTCGCGCCGCTGCGCCGCGCGCGCAGGCACTCGCGCTCGAGGAAATCCCAGAGGTAGCGACGGTTGTAAAGGCCGGTGAGCGGGTCGGTGATGGCCTGCTCGCGCATCCGCAGGGCCTGCCTGCGGGCGGTCTCGAAATACACCGCGAGCAACAGGGAAAACAGCACGCCGACGCCGGGCACGGCCCATGACTGCCAGGGCGTGGCGTCGCCGAAAGGTCGGATGCGCGGCGTGAACACGGCGCGCCAGCGTCGGCCGCCCACTTCGAATCTGGCGGTGCTTTCGAGGCCGGGCGCCGCCTGCGGCGGGACGGCCGCGGGCGGAGCTTCCTGCGCGCGGTCGGGCCACACGGCGAGGAAGGGCTCCGCGGCCAGCGCAGAGTCGTCGTAGATCGCGACGCGCACGCCGGTCGACCCCATGCGCTGGAGCACCCCGTCGATGAGTTCGCCGACGACGAACACGCAAAACGTGAAACCGACGAGACTGCGCCGCCGCTCCTCGGCGGTTTCGACGCGGGTACCGTAGCGATACACCGGCCGGAAGAGCAGGACACCGTTCTGGCCCTTGAAATTTCCCGCGAGCACGGGCGTCATTCCGCTCGCGACCACCTTGCCCGTGTCGCGCGCGCGCAGCAGCGCGTCGCGTCGCGACGGGATCGAGGCTTGGTCCAGCCCGTACGGATTCCGGCCGCGGCCTTCAGCGTAATACACCGGGAAGTACTCGTCGCGCCGCGCCGCCGTCACGAACCCGCCTTTGGCGTTGAATTCCCTGAAGGCGAACCCGGGCAGATCGGCCTGCGCCGCTCTTTCGTACGCGCCGCGCTCGCGTCCGGGTACGTACGGGATCCAGCCTATTGCCTCCAGCTCGGAATGCTGGCTGAGGTCCTTGTGCAGGGCGCGCCGGCCGAAGGCGCGAAACTGCGCCCGCGTGACGCGGTGGGGGGAATCGAACAGGGCGCCGGAGCTGTCGGCGATGTCCACGCTGCGCTCGATCGCCAGTGAAATCGCAGCGGCGCCGCTCTGTGCCTCGCGCTCGAACTTCAGCCGCGCCACCTGGCTATCGTTGCTGCGCACGGCGAGGAACGATGCCGCCGAAAGCCCGAACCCGAAGACGACCATCGCGAACGCCACGGTGTGGCGTTCGAGCAGCAGCTTGCGGAAGAACCGCTCTGCGATTGTCCCGACTGTCGGCACGACCCCTCCCTCACGCACATGACGACCGATTCACGCCTAGTGTCGCCGATCCGCCCGGCGCGCGCTTGACCAGATCAAACACGCCTGACGATCGGGCGCCAGCCTACGGTTTCAGCGACCGGTAAAGAAACGGCAGGCTCACGTCCATCCGGTAATCGATGTCGGAGTGGTCGTCGTCGAACTCTTCGTAGGTGTGGCGGATGCCGGCGGCGGCAAGGCGCTGCGATAGAATCCGCGCGCCGTAGTGGATGTGATACTGGTCGCGCCAGCCGCAGTCGATGTAGATGCCGCGCAGCGACTTGAGGTTGTCGCGATACTTCGCGACGAGGTTGATCGGGTCGTGCTCGCGCCACTTGTTCCAGCGGCGCTCGATGAGTTCGCCCGACTCCATATTGAAAGGCACGCGAAAGCCGTTGGGCGCCTTCGGGTCCGGGTCGTAGGTCGCCGCCATGCACAGGTTCATGATGCAGTGGCCTTCCTTCCCGGTGAGCTTCTCCTTCTTCCACACGTGGTTGAGGAAGCGTTTGATGCGCCCGTCGTCGATTCCCTCAGGCAGGCCCTTGCGCCTGGCTTCGCCGCGCGCGTCGCAGGCGCCGGCTTTTTGTTTCGGAGCGCGATGCTTCGCCAGTTCGTTCAGCGTGTTCGGCCAGTCGTGCCAGTAGACGAAATCGAAATACGCGTCGCCGGAATGATCGGCGATCGCGCCCCAGGTTTTCGGGTATTTCATCGCGTGGATGATGGAGCCGTAGCCGCCGGATGATTTTCCGAAGCAGCCGCGGTGCTCGCGGCTCGCCAGCGTCCTGAATTCGCGGTCGACGAAGGGAACGATCTCGCGGGTGAGATAGTCGGCGTAGCTGCCGATCGCGGACGAGTTCACGTACTGGTTGCCGCCGAGCGCGGTGAAGCAGTCCGGAAACACGAGAATCGCCGGCCCCATCTTCCCTTCGCGGATGAGCCGCGCCACACGCTCCGGGACGTTGTCGCCGAAGGGTTTCCAGTTGGTGTGCGAGAGGCCCGAGCCGGTGAAACCGACGAGGTCGTAGAGCACCGGGAAGCGGCGCTTCGAGCCCTCGTCATATTGCGGCGGCAGCCACACGCCGAGCTTGCGCACATGCGGATCGCGCAAGGGATTGTCCTTGAGAATGTTGGACGTGTGCTCGAGCACGACGAGCGTGCCGGCGGGGCCTTTGGGGCGTTTGAGGGTCATGGATGTATTCCTGCCTGGTGATGTCGTGCGATTGTGGCATGTCCGCGATCCCGCAGGATCGCTGCAGAGGCGCTCAGCTGTGCTTCGCCGCCGCCTTCTTCTTCGGGTCGTGCACCAGCAGCATCAGTCCGACCGTCACCGCGGCGGTGATGCCGGCAAGCACGTCGAAGGTCCTCGCAAAGCCCAGTCCGCCGATCAGGAATCCCGCGAGCATCGGGCCGGCTGCTTCGCCGATGTCCCAGAGGGTTCCGAACACACCCATCGCGGCGCCGAGGCGCCGTGCCGAGGCGAGGTCGGCGATGAGCGCATGGGTTACCGGCGTGACCGCGCCGACGCCCAGGCCGAGCAGCGGCGCGACCAGCACGAAAGCCGCCAGGCTTTCGCAGCGGAAGACGAGCGGCAGCGCGGCAGCACAGAAGAGGAGCCCGATGACGATGACGGGGATTCGTCCCACCCGATCGGACAAGCGCCCGGTGATCGGCTTCGTCACCATGGCTGCGGCCAGCTGCGAGCCGAGGACGATAGCGATCTCGGCGTCGTTGAGCCCGACTTTCCTCGCGTAGACCGGCAGGAAGCCGAGAAAGGCGCCGTAGCCGAGGTACATCACGGCCTCGATGCCGGCCGCGACGAAAATCGGCGGTGTCCTGAACACCTCGGTGACGCCCTGCCGGAATTCCGCCGCCCGCGCGGAGAAAGTCTTCGCCTCGCGCGCCGCCGCGTGACCGACATCCGGCAGCAGCAGCACGACGATGAACGTGAGCACGCCCAGCACACCGACCGTGAGATACGTCGCCGGAAAGCTGGCGGTGAAATACAGGACGAAGCCGCCGATGAGCGGTCCCGCGGTTGCGCCGATGTCGTTCGCCGACGAGAACCAGCCCAGGCGCGCGCCGCGCCCCGTCCCGGCGAGGCTCGCCACGTAGGCCGAGGCGACAGGAGAGAAGATCGCGGTGGCGAAGCCGTGGACGAAGCGCAGCGCGAGCAGCGACCAGGCGTCGTGGACGAACGGATAAAAGAAGGGCGGCGCCGCGAAGAAGAGTGCGCCCAGCACCATCATGCGCTTTCTTCCGATCACGTCGGAAAGCGCGCCTGCGGGCAGCTTGAAGAACACGCCGGTGATGGTCGAGGCGGCGAAGATGATGCCGATGAACTCGGGCAGGGCGCCGAGATCGGCGGCAAAGGCGGGGAGCACCGGGCTTCGCGCCATCTGGTAGCCGAGGCGCGAAAGCAGGCTGGCGAACAGGATCGCGGCGAACGCGTTCATGTGAAAAATCCGGATACTAACGCGATATGGCGTCTCGTCACCCGTATCTCCTCAACAGGCGGAGCAGCACGCAAGCGGTGAGCCCGCCGTATACGAAGAATCCGGCGGCGATCGCCACAAAGAAGCCAATTGGCCCTGTGTCGAGCCAGAACACTGCCAACAGACCACCACATGCGCTGACCGCCAGCCGTACGCCGTTGGCCGCAACTGCGCCCAGTACACGCCCCAGCCCCTGCGTGGCGAAGTACAGCGCCATCCCGAGCCCGTAGAAGGCGTAAATCGGCCCGACTATCCTCAGGTATACCGAGCCCGCGCGGATGATCCCCTCCTCTTCGCTGAAAAGACCCATCCAAAGCTGGGGAAATAACGCGAAGAAGGCTCCTATCGTGCCGCACGCGAGCGCCACCGTGATCCCTCCGGTCCACGCGATCTGACGTGCTCGCTCGAACTGCTTCGCCCCCCAATTCGTGCCCACCATGGCCACGATTGCCGTTCCGAAGCCGAATGCGAGCGGGATGAGGATGTATTCAAGGCGCGCGCCCATCGCGTAGCCGATGGCGGTTTCCTGTCCCAGACGTCCTGCGATTCCGGTAAGAATGACGACGGATAGATTCGTCATGCCGACATTGACCATCCCTGGAATGCCGACCTTGAGTATTTCAGCGAAGAGCTTCCACTGGAGACCGACGCCACGAAACGCCAGCTTAACCCGCGTAGCTTTAGAGCGCAGGTAGATGAGCAAGACAATGCTGCCGACACCGAATGAAATGACGAGCCCCCAGCCCGCGCCTGCGGGGCCCACAGCGGGCATCGGGCCCCAGCCGAAGATCAACGTGGATGACAGCAGGACGTGCCCCAGGACGCTGCCCACTATTACGAAGGCGGGCAGCCCCATGTTTCCCGTTCCACGCACCACATTTGCGAGGATATTGAGCGCCCAGACCGAGATCGCACCGCAGAACACGACATTTGAGTAGGCCAAAGCGGTGCTGAGAACTGCTCCCTGTCCGCCCATCAGCCGGAAGAGAAGGGGGCCGTACAGCAGCATGAACGCGGAGGTGACGGCTGCCATGACAATGACCAAGGCGAGTGCGTGGCCGGCGAGAGCATTGGCGCGATCACGCTGTCCCGCACCGAGCGCGCGCGCAACGGCCGACGATACGGCACCGCCCATCCCGCTTGCTGCCGCGTGCTGCATGAACATCACCCAGGGAAAGACCATCGATACGCCGGCGAGGGCATCGGCGCCGAGCTTCCCGATGAAAAGCCCGTCGAAGGTGATCATGCCGGCGATCGCCAGCAGGTTGAGCACGTTGGGCGCGGACAGCCGCAAGAGTGTCGGCAGGATCGGTGCCTCGAGCAGCATTTTCGTTCGCGACGCGACGGGACGCGCCGGTGCGCTGGTGATGACTGCGAGGGGAACTGAACTGTTTCTGTTTTCCATGCGCGCTCCTATCCCGAAAGGGAATGGAACAGCACTTGGAACAGAATCGTCCTTGAGGACCGGGTGGCTGCTTACTACCCGGCTGAGTCGCGAAAACTTTTCCGCGAGCTCACGTGCTGCACTCTCGGTGTTACTTTCCCCGCGTCGAACCGTAGGAGAAATCGTCGAACGCAGTCACGCTGTCCGCCTTGGTCCACATGCCGACCGCGCCCGGGCCTGCGATGTGCGCGTCCTCGAACTCGATGCAGGTCTTCCCGTTCAGCGCGACGCGGATCTTCCGCCCGGAGAACTCGACGCGCAGCGTGTGCCAGACTTTGGGCGGCACCGGGGCGTCGACGTACTTGAGCGTAATCCGCGCCGCGTCTTTGGTGTAGTAAAGCGACACGTTGTTCTCCAGCGCGTTGGCGCGTGCGACGTAGTAGTTGCCGCCGCTCTTCCAGCGCCACATTACGCCGCCTGCCTGGTCCTCTTGGCCGGCGAGCGCCTTGAACTTCACTTCCACCCAGCCGTCCTCGATGGAAGACCCTTGCCGGACGACCCACGGGAAGCTGCCGACCCCGGACTGCCGGAGAACGTTGGGCTTGCTCGGCGCGGATTCGTCCTGTTGCACGGCCCAGCGCGCCGTGCCGCGGCCGGTGACACCCTGCTCCCAGCCCATCGGAAGGGACCCGGCAGTGTCGGTATCGAAGCTGAAAGTTTCCGCGTGTACAGAGTTCATGAAAATCCCCGTGAGGAATGCGAGCGACGACCTGATGAAAGAGTTCTTTGCATTCATGTGCGTGGTCTCATGCGTGGCTTTCGATGAACTGCATCGACAAGCCGTTCAACAGCCAGGGACGACAGGAGATGGGTGTGAGCCGACAACGCATGACAGTGCCTCCAAAAAAGAATCGCGAGGCGTCGGCGCCGCCGGAAACGGCGGGAACGAAGGCACTGGTCCGACTGGTTTCTGAACAGTGCCCGCGCTTTTCGCGCAACGCTTACAGGATTTGGACGGGGCACCGTCTTGGAGGGAAATTTCCCGGGGGTCCTGTTTACCCCCGCACGTAGGCTACGCCAGCCGCCGCGTATTTGCAAATCGCGACGCGCGCTCGGCTTCCCATCGCCCCGGCGGACAGGCAGCGGCGGAACGCGGCCATCGGTACGCTAGAAGACGAAGCCCACGCTGATGAAGGTGAGGGTATCCATGACCGTCACTTCGGCCTCGATGCTGTTTCTCTTGTTGAGTCTGTAGCCCATGCCGACGCCGAACGCGGGATCGTCGCTCGAGCCGGTGCCCTGGATGCCCGCGGGGCCGCTCGTCAGGTTGCGGTGAACCGCGCCCGCCTTGCCCTTGAAATAAACGCCGTTCGCGTCCGGGCTGCGGTACACGGCGAAAGCACCGATGGTCCAGGCTCGCCACTTTCCGATCGAGGGATCGACGTCACCCTTGATCAGCGGCACGGTCGCTTCGATTTCCCCGGAAAGCGAGCCGTAGTTCGACTTGCCCTTGCCGAAGTCGAGAAAATGCAGGCCGGCAACTGCGCCCGCGTTCCACGAGTCGCCGTACCCGTTCCTGTCCGACGACATGATGCCGCCCTTCGCGCTGAAGTACAGGTTGGGGTCGGCCGCTGAGGCTACGCCGCAAACCGCGACTCCCAGGATAGCAACTGCCAATCGCCGATAACCAAGAAGACTCATGTATGCCTCCGGAAAAGAAGCGACGCTAAGGATGAGTCACGGTTTGCGATTTAGCTCCCCGCGATCTGCACCGAAACGTGAAGAATTTCACGCTTCGCCGGTCGATCTGCCGCGGAACTCATCTCTGTCGCTCCGCGGCGTCGAGCGCCGCGCGCGCGCCCGCCGCATCGCCGCGCGCCTCGCGCGCCTGCGCGATGAGGCGCCAGTTCTCGGTGCGCAAGGCGCCGTCGCTGCCGGCCCAGGAGCTGGAGCGCGCCGCGGCGCCCTCGGCCTGCGCGTACTCGCCCTGCTGCAGGCGCACGCGCGCAAGCGCCTGCCACAGGCGCGGATTGCGCGGCTCGATGCGCAGCGCGCGTTCGAGCGACGCCGCGGCGTTGGACAGGCGCCCGGACGCGGCGTCGGCGCGCGCGAGTTCCACCAGGCCGGCGATGGCGGCGTTCTCGGTTGGAATCGCCGGCACGGGAACGGGGATCGGCTCGGGTGCGGGCCCCGGCTGGAGCACCGCGGCGCAGCCGCCCAGCACAGCGCAGCCGGTGAGCAGCGCTGCCAAGACAGGGAGGACGTATCTCATCGGAGAATGTTTGAAAGAATGGCGTCATCCCCGATTTCGCGGGATGACGACACTAACTCATCTGCCGCTCATTTGCCAAACAAGCGTTGCAGCCAATTCTTCGCTTGTTGCTTGACCTGCTCGACCACGACACCCACCGCAGTCGCACACGGCGCGCGCTCCGCCGGCGCCGAGCCTTGCGCGAACGGCAGCTCGACCGCGCCGGGGCAGCCGCCGTCGGCGCGCAGTCCGCTTTGCGGATCGATGAGCACCTGCTCGATGCCCTCGGGTTTTGGCAGCGCCAGCGGCTCCGGGTCGAGCGAGGCCATCATCTCGCCCCACACCGGCAGCGCGGCGGCGGCGCCCGAGAGGCGCGCGGCGCGGTTGTCGTCGTAGCCTATCCACACGATGCCAAGGCGATCCCCGGTGAATCCCGCGAACCAGGCGTCGCGCTGCTCGTCGGTGGTGCCGGTCTTGCCGGCGACGCCGATTTCCGCGGGCAGCCAGTTGACGAGGCTCTTCGCCGTGCCTTCGCGCACGATGTCCTGCATCGCGGCGGTGAGGAGGTACATCGGCTCGGCGGGAAATGCCTGCTCGACGGCGAGCGGATAGCGCTTGAGCGGTCGTCCGTCCTGGGTCGTCACCTCGCGGATCGCGCGCAAGGGGGCGCGGAATCCGCCGCTCGCGATCGTCTGGTACATCTGCGCCATCTCGAGCGGGCTCAAATCCACTGCGCCGAGCAGCGTCGCGGCATAGGGCTGCATCTCGCGCTCGATGCCGAGTTTCTTCACCGTGGCGAGCACGCGCTCGACGCCGATCTCGGTCCCCAGGCGCGCCGAGGCGGCGTTGTACGACTGCGACAGCGCGACGCGCAAGGGGACGACGCCGTGGAATTTCCTGTCGTAGTTCGCCGGCTGCCAGTCCGGCGCGCCGCGGCTCTTCCAGGTGAAGGGCCCGTCGTCTATC
>JBGPTG010000107.1:0-10010 GCA_041490545.1 Gammaproteobacteria bacterium | reverse complement strand
GTAGTAGAAGTCCTCGGAATGAAGGCTCCGGTGCAGATACCCCAACCCAAGCTTGGAGTTCTTGTCTAGCGTATAGGTGCCGTTCACCTTGAACTGGAACATTCGGCTCGTGATATCCGGCAGCGCAACGCACGTATAGATGCTGGGGTCGGCGCAAGTCAGACCGCCTGTGGTCGTCGTGCTGTAGTTGAGCGCTGTGCTGTAGGCGGTCTTGGCCAGCGAGTAGGTCATGTCCCCGACGAGTAACAGCTTGCCGCCCATCAGCCCGCCCTCCTTGAGGCTGAGGCCGAGGGTCGTGTCGGTGTCCTTCAGACTGTTGCTCCAAGTGCCGCCCTGCGGGATGGCAACGGCGGTGAGGCTGGCAGCACCGGGATTGGAGGTCAGCGCCCTTTGCGCGTTGGTCATGTCCCGCGTGCGCTCCTGCTGGGTCAGATAAACGGTCAGCGAGCCACTCTCGCGGTAGGCGTAGCTGGTATCGAGATTCAGGCTCCACGCGGTGCCTTTCTGCACGCCATATTGGGAGTCGTACTTGTCGTCCGTGAAGCGCCCGTTCACGCCCACAGACACCTCGTCGATCGCCTGCCAGTTCGCACCCGCCTTCAGCATCTGCTGCTTGCGGGACTCTTCGAAAAAGGGATTGAAGCCCCTGAATTCGCCGGCGTTCAGGCCCGACACGCCCGGAACGGAGGTCGCAGCGTTAGACCCGTTCACTATCACGTTGCCGTCGAAGCCGATCATGGAAGCGCGCGCATCCTGATCGAAGGTCGTTTTGCGGTCGCCGTAGCCATAGCCGGCATTGAGGTTCAGGTCATTGCTGGCCTTGACCCTGTAGGTGGCGCTGAGCCTGTCTTCCCTGGTGCTGGGCGCGATGACGCAATTGGTGCCCGCCGCATACGCCGGAGTACCGCCGCCCACGGCGTAGTCGTTGCACTGCCGGACGATCCCTTCACGACTTACCGCCAGCCGCACTTTCTGCTTCGCGTCCAGGCGATAGTCGCCTGCCAGTTCCCCGAGGATCTTCTTGATGCTGAGCGGCGTGTTCGGATAATTCGCGGTGTTTCCGCCGCTGATCGCGTTGAAATTGTAGATATTCGAGGTGGTCCGGTTGTCGCGGTTGTCGTACTTGACCAGGCCGGAGAGCGCCAGATCCTTGGTGGTCTGGTCGGTCAGCTTCAGGTCAGCGTGGGTGTTTGCGACATACCCGTTGAGTGAATTCGTAGGCGACGGGGTCACCATTGCGAACGTGTCGTAAGCGTACGCGGCATTCTGAGTATTGCGGCCGTAGGACAGGCCGCCGGAGAGTTTCGTCTTCGCCCAGAGGGCATAGCCCCCGACCAGATTCAGCTGCTGATAGTCGTTGTTCGGGGGCGTCCCCATCGTCTGGATGTTGGTCGTGCCGGTGAAGGTTTCGAATCTCACCCCGGTGTCGTTGTTCTGACGGAAGAAGGAACCTGAATAGGAAAACGTTGCGTGCCCCTGCTCGCCCAGCCAATTCAGGGCGACGTTGACCGTGTCGGTGCTGGAATTCGTCGGCATCGGGAGTATCGCGACTTTTTCACCGGTGCCCGCCCCGCCGACGGCCGCCGATCCGTACGATCCGAAACCCATTAGTTTCGCGCCGGTCTGGGCCAGGTGGTTGTAGTCAACCTTGATGCCCCAATGCCGGCTCGCGTTGACCCCCGCGGTGAGTGCCGTATTCTCGCGGGTATTGTTGATATCGATGTTCTGAAAGGCCCCCAATTGCGCTGGTGTCAGGGTTCGCGTTCCCGGCGCCGCCGTCGGCACGGCCCCGAAGCCTGGCGGCAAGGTAAAGGCATCCCCGCCCATGGTGCCTTGATAGGGAGTCTGATAGCTGTCCGATGTGTTGTGGCGCAATTGGTCATAGCTGATTCCGACGTTCCACTGCCCCTGTTCGGCAACCGTTGCGCCGAGAGCGCGTGACGTCAGGCCGAGATCGCTGCCGGTCAGCGCCCAGCGCCCCGTCCCCTTGCCATCGCCGTAGGCGTCGCCGCCGCGGACGCTGAAGTCGCTGACGAAATAGCCGCCCGACTTATCGAGGCCGCTGTATTCGCCGAACTTCGCGGAATCGCTGGACACGCCAATCATGCCCACTTCGACCGAATTGGTAGGAACCTTCAGAGACGCCGCCTGTCCGTCCTCGGCGCCGGCCGGCATCGCATAC
Source organism: Gammaproteobacteria bacterium (assembly GCA_041490545.1). Classification (GTDB taxonomy): domain Bacteria; phylum Pseudomonadota; class Gammaproteobacteria; order Burkholderiales; family SG8-39; genus VBDM01. The sequence continues at coordinate 7,828 of JBGPTG010000107.1, read as the reverse complement.
ATCGCGACCAGCACCCCTTGAACGGCAAGCGTCAGCGCGCTGAGTTTCAATTTTGCGTTACGAGTTTTCATCACCATCTCCAATTGGCAAGGCATCAGCGTTGCAGGTAACCGCCGCTGGGGCTGTTTGACCCATGGATCACGCTGTGGCAGTTCAGACAGGCGCGACCCGTAGCCTGGTTGCTCGGACTCTGGTTCGTGAGCCCGGCCTGGTTGCCGGCTGCATTGCGACCAATCGCGTTTTCACTGGAGTGCTGCCCGTCGTGACACGACTGGCACAGCCACGGGGCACGCGACACCAGCAGCGGTGAAAGGTTGGAACCGTGCGGCGTGTGGCAGTACGCGCAGTTCTCCACCACCGGCTGGTGTTCGAACAGGAACGGTCCGCGCTTGTCTGCGTGGCAAGTCCAGCAGGTCTCGTTGATCGAGTTCTTCTTCACCAGACTCGGGCCCGCCGAGCCATGGGGATTGTGGCAGTCGGAGCAGACGACCTTGCCGTCCTGGATCGGGTGGGACGAAATCTTGTGGCTGTCGGCGCGCTGCTCCTTGTGGCAGGCGAAGCAGACCTGGGTCTGCGTCTTCTTCGCCAGCACCCGGTCGGCGGGAGCATGGACCTGGTGGCAATTGTTGCACGCAAGCTGGTTGTTCTGATGCGGGCTTCCCTCCCAGCGGGTGCGCTCGGTTCCCCTGTGGCAGGTCAGACACTGGCCGGCGCGCTCCCTGTCGTCACTCACCGGGTAAGCGCCCTTCTTGAATACGACATCCGGCGGCAGTCTGGTGTCTCCCTTCTTGTCCATGTGGGCCGCGCTTTCGCCGTGGCAGGACTGGCAGCCGGGCGTCCGCGCGTCTGCGTTCACGCCGTGCTTGGTCTGGCCGATGGACAGGATCTCGGGCTCGTCGTGGCAGCGCGTGCATTTCGCGTCGCCCCGGAGGACCAGGTCCTTGCGCACCGGCTCTTGCGGATTTTGCGACGCGGGGCTCTGCGACGGATCTTGCTGCGCGGGAACCTGCGCGAAGCCGTTGATCGCCAAACCCACGAGCAGCGCTGCAGTGGCTGCCGCGATCCCTTGTTTCCGGTTAATCATCTTCCGTCCCCTTTCCCTGGAATCCGCGGCGTCGGTCCGCACCGGACCGCCTACCGCGCGCTTCCCACTTTCAGTTCCTGCGGCCCGGGTCCGCCTTCGGGTTCGTGGTGCGCGATGCCGAAATGGCAGTCGATGCAGGTCATGCCTTCCGCCTTGCCCTTGGCATGGCGGGCTTTGGCTCTCTCGGATTGCAGCTCGCTGCTCATCGACTCCGCGTGATGGCAATTGCGGCACTCGAGCGAGTCGGTTTGCTTCATGCGCGTCCACACGCGCTTGGCGAGCTCGTAGCGGTGCGCCTGGAACTTTTCCTTGGTGTCGATCACGCCGCTGACGAAATGCCCGTACAGCTCCAGAGTCGCGCGCACCTTGCGAATCAGCATCGGTCCGGGCTGGCGCGGAACGTGGCAGTCCGAGCAGATCGCGCGCACGCCCGAGCGGTTGGTGTCGTGTATGGTTCCCTTGTACTCGGCGTAGACGTTCTCGCGCATTTCGTGACAGCCGATGCAGAAATTCTCGGTGTTGGTCCAGGCGAGGCCCGCCGCGCCCGCCGCAAGCAGCAGTCCGCCGACGATGAGTGCGCCGAGCACCGTGCCACCGACCAGCGTGGTGCGGGCACAGGTGGCGCAGCGCGCGCGTAGTGACTCCCAGGCTTTGCTCATGATGTCTTCTACGGCGCTCTGCGCCGCCCCCCGTGTCTAGCGCGACAGAATCCAGCCGATGACATTACGGATTTCCGCCTCGTTCTTGGTCTTGAGCGAATCGTGGGTCTCTTCCTTGCCGTCGACCTTGACCTTGGGATTGGTCGTGAGGTGGGTGTAGAGCTTCTGCTCGGCGTCGGCCTTGCCCTTGTACTTGGCCGCGACTTCCTTGTAGGCGGGACCGTCCTTCTTCTGCGTGATGCTGTGGCACTTGAGGCAGCCGCTCTTCTTCGCGAGCGCCTCGGCGGCCGGGACGTCAACGTCGGCGGCGACCGCCCATCCGGCCCAGCACGCGAGAGCCAGCCCCGCGAACAACGCGTTCTTCGTCTTCATGCTGCCCCTTTCCTGTATACCTGCACGATACCTGCACGAGTTCACTTCTTCTTGTGCGATACGGTATAACGCCCGCGGGGTCGCTTATTGATTTAAGTCAAACACCATGCTTTTGCACCGCAAAACCGAAGAACGCGGCTGGAATGCACTGCGGAAATCGGCGATACTGCGGCCACTGGGACACGCTCGAGGACCCTGCGGGCCGTCCGCGGAGTCGTCCCTCGGTAATCCTCGCTCTGGAGTCAGGCATGCTCGGGCCCTCGTTCCTCAAACGATTCTTCGGCAAGGCGCCGCAGCGTTCCGGGATCGTTCCGCGCGCCGCCGTCCGCAGCGCAAGGAAGGCCGTGGCCTTGTGCCACGCACTGCTCTCGGAGCGCGGCGAAGTGTCGGGGGCGCGTCGCGCGCGGGAAGCGCTGGCGCTGTACCAGACGCTCGACGAACCCGGATTCGGCGTGTTCTTCTCCCTGCTGGTGAAGGAGTTCTCACCGGACCCCGCGAAAGTCGGCGAGGCCGCCGACGTCTACCGCCTGCAGGCCACGTATGAGAATTTCGCGCGCCTGCAGCGCGCGGTGGGTTCACCGCGGCGGGAGCTGTTCCGACGCCTCAACGTCGCGAGCGGGGGTATCGGCGTGCTGCTGGAGATGCGCCGCCGCCTGCTGCGCGGCCTCAATGACCACCCGCACTGGGCCGCGGTCGAGGCCGACCTCGGCAGCCTGTTCCGTTCCTGGTTCAACCGCGGCTTCCTTGTCCTGCAGCGCATCGACTGGCACACTTCGGCGATCGTGCTGGAGAAGCTCATCCAGTACGAGGCGGTGCACGAGATCCATGGCTGGAGCGATTTGCGCAGGCGGCTCCAGGCCGACCGGCGCTGCTACGCGTTCTTTCATCCGGCGCTGCCCGACGAGCCGGTGATCTTCATCGAGGTCGCGCTGACCCACGGCTTGAGCGCAAAGGCGCAGCCGCTGCTCGACCCGGATTCGCCCGCGATCGATCCCGCCGCCGCGGACTGCGCCATCTTCTACTCGATCACCAACTGCCAGGAAGGCCTGCGCGGCATCTCCTTCGGCAACCTGCTCATCAAGCAGGTCGCAGAGGATCTCGGCCGCGAGTTCACGCGCCTGAAAACCTTCGCCACGCTCTCCCCGATACCGGGATTCCGAAAGTGGCTAGCGAGCGGCACCGGGCTCGCCGAAGGCGATCCCCGTTCGGCGGAAATAGCGGCGCTCCTCGCCAGGCTGGACGCGGCCGACTGGCGCGAGGACAAGGCGGTGCGGCGCGAGCTGAGCCGCCTGTGCGCCTACTACCTGATGCACGCCAAGCTGGGCAAGGAACCGTTCGACCCGGTGTCGCGCTTTCACCTGGGCAACGGCGCGCGCCTGGAGCGGCTCAACTGGCTCGGCGACACCTCCACTGCCGGCATGCACCGCTCCGCCGGGATGATGGTCAACTACATCTACCGGCTCGACGACGTCGAGCGCAACCACGAGGCCTACGCTGAGGAGCACCGCGTCATCGCTTCGCGCCGCTTCACCGTGCTGGCGAAAGACTCGCTGATGCTCAGGCCGGTCCGCGCGGCGCGCACGGTTTCAGCCTGAACGCATGGCGAAACAGGGGCACCTCGCAGAGAACGTCCTGCACTTCGCGCGCGTGCTGCGCGCCGCGGGGCTGCCGATCGGACCCGACCGCGTGCTCGGCGCCGTACGCGCGCTGCAGGTAGCCGGAGTGGAGCGGCGCGAGGATTTCTACTGGACGCTCGCCAGCGTATTCCTCGCGCGGCGCGAACAGTTCGAGATCTACGATCAGGCCTTCCACATCTTCTGGCGGGACCCGCAGCTGCTCGAGCGCGTCATGGCGATGTTCCTGCCGCAGGTCTACGGACGGCAGGGGCGCGAGGAAGCCCGCCCGGAATCCAACCGCGTCGCCGAAGCGCTGCGGCCCAGGGCGAAGAAGCCACGCGAGGAACTCGAGACCCCTGCCGAAACGGAACTCGATGCCACCGCAAGCTTTTCCTCCCGCGAGGTGCTGCAGCACGCCGATTTCGAGACCATGACCGGCGAGGAACTGTCGCAGGCGAAAAAACTCATCGCCGGCCTGCGCCTGCCGATCCCCGAGATCCGCACGCGGCGCTTCGACCCCGATCCGCGCGGCGCGCGCGTCGACCTGCGCGCCACGCTGCGCGCCAGCCTGCGCAACGGCGGCAGCATCATCTCGCTCAGGCGGCGCTCGCCGCAAATGCGCCACCCGCCGCTGGTGGTGCTGTGCGACGTATCCGGCTCGATGCACCGCTACTCGAGGATGTTCCTGCATTTCCTGCACGCGATCACCAACGACCGGGACCGGGTGACGAGCTTCGTCTTTGGCACGCGGCTCACCAATATCACGCGGCACCTGCGCCACCGCGACGTCGATGTGGCGATGAGCGGGGTCGCCGACGCCATCGCCGACTGGTCGGGCGGCACGCGCATCGGCAACTGCCTCGCCGAGTTCAACCTGCGCTGGTCGAGACGGGTGCTGGGACAGAACGCGGTGGTACTGATGATCTCCGACGGCCTCGACGGCGATGTCGGCGAGGGACTGGCGAAACAGATGGAGCGGCTGCACAAGTCGTGCCGCAAGCTGATCTGGCTCAATCCGCTGCTGCGCTTCCAGGGCTTCGAAGCGCGTCCGGCCGGCGTGCGCGCGATGCTGCCGCACGTGGACGATTTCCTGCCGGTGCACAACGTCGCGAGCCTCATCGACCTGGCTAGAGCCCTCCCAGGTTCCCACGAGTACAGACGACCGGCCGCGCATCAGGCTCGCGCGGCCTGATTCAAGGCCCCGACCGCCGCGAATGCGGCGGTTTCCACCTCAGGAGTGCATTCACGCACCGCCCGCAATTTCGAGCGGCGCAGTTCCGGGAATTCAGGCCTTCAGCGTCGGCAGCAACTTGAGGGCGTTGTCACGCTCGATCGCGCGCAGGTCCTTCGCCCCGAAGCCGAACGCGCCGAGACCGCCGATTTCCTCGGCGCCGTCGCGGAACGGGAAGTCCGTGCCGAACAGCACCTGCGAGGGGTTGACGATCTTCATCAGCGCCCCGAGCGCGCCCGAGTGGTTCCCTTGCGCGGTGTCGTAGTGGAATTTCTTCAGCTCGTACATGACGCCCCTGGGCATCTTCTCCTTCGCGCGCTCCTTCATGTCGATCTCCTGGCGCGTGAAGCGGCTGAGCAGGAACGGCATGGTGCCTCCGCTGTGCGAGAAGATCCAGCGGATGTCGGGATAGCGCGCCGCCGTGCCGCTGAACACGAGACTCGCGATGGTGCGCGTCGTGTCAGTGGCGTACTCGACCACCCCCGGCGGCAGGTCCTTCACGGTGTTGCGGCAGCAGTCCGGCGTGAGCGGGTGCGTGTAGACGACGGCCTTGCGGCGGTTCAGTTCCTGCCACACCGGGGCGAATGCCTCGTCGCCGAGGTACTTGTCCTGATAGCTGGTCATCAGGCAGATGCCCTCGGCCTTGAGCGTGCCGAAGGCGTATTCGATCTCCTTCAGGCTGCCCTCCGCATCGGTGAGCGGCAGCGAGGCGAAACTGCCGAAGCGGCCGGGATGGTCGCGTACCAGCTGCGCGGCATAGTCGTTGCTCTTGCGCGCGATGCTGCGTCGCTTCTCGGCGTCACCCGCCGACGCGCTCGGCTGGATGAGCGAGAGCATCGACAACGAGATGCCGCTCTTGTCCATGTCTTCGATCGACATGGCGGGGCTCCATTTGAGCCCTCCGCCGCCTCCCCGGCGCTGCCCGCCCACCTCGTCGAGGTAGCCCGGGTACACGAGGTGGTGGTGAACGTCGATCCGGTAGGGCTTCGCCGCCGCGCCCTGCGCCAGCAGCTCACCAGGGAGCGCGGCCGCGGCGCCGAGCGCCGCGAGCTGCCCGAGGAAATTGCGCCGCGGCGTGCAGCAGTCGCAGCCCCGGACGGACGGGTTGCGAAGAGCAGAATGGTTTTCAGAAACGGGCATGGTGAACTCCTCCTGTGAGATCTTGTTTGAAACTATCCTATCATGACGGGTGGAGAGATTCCGTGGCGGAGGACGCATGAACGCAGCGTGTTGCGCGTGGCTGGTGGGCCTGCTCGTGGGGATTCCGGCGTTGGCCCAAGATGCCGCGACGAACTATCCGACCCGTCCCATCCGCGTCATCGTTCCCTTCCCCGCAGGCGGCGCGGCCGACGCGCTGCCGCGGATCGTCGCCGAGCGCCTCGCCGCCCGCTGGGGGCAGCCGGTCATCGTCGAGAACCGCGCAGGCGCTTCCGGCTCGATCGGCGCCGAAGCTGTGGCGCGCGCCGAGCCCGACGGTTACACGCTGCTTTCCACGCCCCCCGCTCCGCTCGTCATCAACCCCAGCCTGTATACGAAGTTGCCGTACGACCCGACGCAATTCGTGCCGGTGAGCGTCATGGCGGCGATTCCCAGCGTGCTGCTGGTGAATCCCGAAAAGATCCGGGCGAATACGCTCCAGGAATTCGTCGCTCTGGTACGCACGAACCCGGAGAAGTTCAATTACGCATCGCAGGGCACGACCACGGTTTCCTTTCTCACCACCGAAATGCTCAAGACCGCCGCGGGTGGCTTGAAAATCACGCACGTCCCCTACAAGGGCACGGCACCGGGCCTTGCGGCGCTCCTCGCCGGCGAAGTGGACATGATGTTCGACAACCTGGGCGTCACGGTGCAGCACGTGCGCGCGGGCAAGTTGAGGGCGCTCGCCGTCGGCAGCGAACGCCGCGTGGCATCGCTGCCCGAGGTGCCGGCGATGGCGGAGTTCTACCCGGGATTCGTCTCGATCGCATGGTTCAGCGTCTCGGCCCCGCCGAAAACGGCGGCGGCAATCGCCGAAAAACTTTCCGCAGCCATCGCGGAGATCCTGAAGCGGCCGGAAGTCGCCAAGCGCCTCGAAGCCCTGTCCGCCGAACCCATCGCGAGCACGCCCGCGCAGATTGCGGCGATCATGAAGGAGGATACCGAGCGCTGGCGCAACGTCATTCGTGCGGCAGGCGTGAAGCCCGAGTAAGGCTCGGGAGCGGTTACCATGCGCGCCGCCAACCCATCGAAGGTGAAACTATGGCTCGGCGCCTTTGCCGGCTTCTACCGGCCGGGAGTGGACGAGGTGCGCGGGCTGGACCCGGTCTCGAAGTTTCTCTACTCGGCGCGCAGCGTGATCCTGGTGATCTCGGCACAGGCCGCGATCATCTCCGGACTGCTCGCGCTCGCCGACCGCGAGTTCCGCCCGCTGCCGTTTCTGCTCGTGCTCGTGGGCTTGGTCTCCGCGCACATGATCAGCAACCTCTCCAACGACTACTTCGGCTTCAAGCGCGGTCACGACACGCCCGACTCGCCGCGCATGCGCTACACCGTGCACCCGATGTCAGGCGGAGTCATCGAGACGCGGGTTCTCGCGACCGGACTCGCGATCCTGTGCGCAATCTGCGCCACGATCACCACGTATTTCATCGTTGAACGCGGCTGGACCGCGGTCGCGTTCGCCGCCGCGGGCATCGCGCTGCTCTTCCTCTACGATGCCGCGCCGGTTCCGCTGAAGAGCATCGGTCTCGGCGAGCCCGCGGTGTTCCTCGTATGGGGACCGCTGATGGTGGGCGGCGGCTACGCCATGATCGCCGGCCGCGTCTCGGCCGACGCCTTCTGGATTTCGATTCCCTACGGCCTGGGCGTGATGTCCATCCTGGTC
>JBGPTG010000106.1:0-10042 GCA_041490545.1 Gammaproteobacteria bacterium | reverse complement strand
GATCCACGGGGGAAAGCGCAAACCAGAATATCCATCCGCAGAATCCCAGTACCATTGCCGAGACAAAGACAAACAGCAGCTTCAGCCGGTACAGCATCTGTAGCAAACCTCTTAGTCGTAGCGCCTGACCACGATCGTATAATAACTGTTTGGCCGGGTATGCAAGCCGTCTTGAAATTGGTGAGCGGCACTACAACATGACATCGCTGGTGAGATAGGTGAGCGTTCCGCTACCGCACGCAACCATTTCCGGCGCGGATTCCGGTTTCGTCGCCGCGCGCGGTACAGACCTGCTGGCATCGCTGGACCACCTGGGGATTCTGCATTTCAGCGGGGAGGATGCGGAATCTTTCTTGCAGGGCCAGCTGAGTTGCGATGTGGCCAGCATCCAATCGTCGCGAAGTACGCAAGGGGCGTACTGCTCTCCCAAGGGAAGAATGCTCGCGAATTTCCTGCTTTGGCGGGAAGAGGCTGGATTCGCGATGGCGTTCTCGCGGGATATTCTCGGCGCGGTGCATCGACGCCTTTCCATGTTCGTGCTGCGCTCCAGGGTAAAGATATCTGATGCCTCCGGGTCCGTGGTGCTTCTGGGTCTCTCAGGACCCAGCGTCGATGGTGCGCTTCGCGGCATTTTGGGAGGTCTGCCCGGGCAGCCCTGTGAGATTTTGCGAGCCCCCGGCCTCGGGACGGCCGTCCGTTTGATCGATGGAAGGCTAATCCTCGCGTCGGTGCCGCCGGTCGCCGCGTCGCTGCGGCAGCAGCTTGCGGGGACATTCAGGGACGTCGGGGCGCAAGTCTGGCGCTGGCTGGATATCCGCAGCGGGCTGCCGCTCATCACCGTCCCGACACAGGATCAGCTGGTCCCGCAGATGGCAAACCTCGAGCTTCTGGGCGGCGTGAGTTTCGACAAGGGGTGTTATACGGGGCAGGAAATTGTCGCGCGCACGCAGCACCTGGGAAAGGTGAAGCGGCGCATGTTCATCGCAAACGTTGCCGCGGCGGCCGGCGCGGGTGATCCGCTCTACAGCGAGGATCTCGGCGATCAGGCGAGCGGCCTGGTCGTCAATGCGGAACCGTCACCCGACGGAGGGCACGACGTGCTGGCGGTTGTGCAGACTGCGAGTCACGACCGCTCCGTGGTGCACCTGAAGTCCCTGAGCGGGCCGGTGCTGCATTTCCATGCGCTGCCTTACGGCATTACGTGAATCTGACCTATTACATTTACTACAAGGTTCCGGCCGCCAACACCGCGACCGCGCTTGCCGCGGTCAATGCCTTGCACCACCATCTGGCTGAAGCCACTGGAATAGTGGGGCGGCTGCTCCGCCGCCGCGACGATCCGACCACCTGGATGGAGATCTACGAACCTGTGCCGGACGCTGCTTCGTTCGAAGAGAAGCTGCGGGAACTTGCGGATGCGCACGCGCTTGCGGGCTGGCTTGCCCCGGGCAGCGCGCGGAGGCAGGAAATCTTCCAGAGTTTCTGACGCCGTGTGCCTCATCGTTTTCGCGTGGCGCGCTCATCCGGACTATCGACTGCTCGTTGCGGCCAATCGCGACGAATATTTCGCGCGTGCAAGCGCACCAGCGGGCTTCTGGGACGATCGTCCGGGCGTACTCGCCGGCCGGGATCTCGAGGCCGGCGGCACCTGGCTGGGTATCACTCCTCAGGGGCGTTTCGCCGCGCTCACCAACTACAGGCATCCCGCGGACCGGAGACCGCTGGCCCCTTCCCGGGGCGCACTGGTGGGGGAATTTCTTGCGGGAACGGTCGGGCCGAAGCACTACATGGCGGACGTGGAAAAACGTGCGGCCGACTACAACGGCTTCAGCCTGCTGGTCGGTGACAGCACGTCGCTCCATTTTTTTTCCAATCGGGGCGGCCCGTCGATGCGCGTCGAGCCGGGCGTGCACGGGTTGTCCAACCACCTGCTCGACACGCCCTGGCCGAAGATAGCCAAGAGCAAGGCGTGGCTCGCAGGGCAGATCGCGCGGGGATTCGACGCGGAAGCCGCATTCCGGGTTCTGGACGACACTGCGCGCGCACCCGGCGAGGAGCTGCCCGGTACCGGGGTGAGTCTCGAACTGGAGGAAAGACTTTCTGCAATCCGCATACCTGCGGTCGCCGGATACGGAACGCGCTGCTCGACCGTGGTGAGTTTCAGCGAGGACGGCAGGATCGAATTCCATGAGCGCAGCTTCCGGGAGGATGGAAGCGCAGGCACGGCCCTGAGTTACCGCCTTACCCTTGCGCGGGGAAAAGCTGCAGCGTCATCTCGACGTGCGCAATCCCGGCCTCCCAAAACACCCCTCCCCGCTCGTTGAATCCGAAGCGCCGATAGAAGCCGGCCGCTTGCGTCTGCGCATGCAGCGTGACGTTCGCCATGCCGCGGGCCCGGGCCCGCCCGAGCAGGCCTTCCAGCATCCGCGCCCCGACGCCCCGTCCCCGCCAGCCGGAAAGCACGGCCATGCGCCCGACCCTGCCGTCGGGCAGCAACCGGGCAGTCCCGACGGCGGCGCCCTCCAGGTTCCGCGCAACAACGTGTTCCGAGGGTTCGTCCCACTCGTCCCATTCCAGCTCGCGAGGGACATGCTGCTCGTCGATGAATACCCGCTCGCGAACCGGGCGCGCAAATTCGCGCGCTTCGGTCCAATCGAGAATCTGAACGGTGAACGATGCCGGCATAGGTGGACTTATAATTCCGATTTTACGGCACGGTTCCCATGCAAAGCCTGTGGAAGGAAGACGAGGCGCGGCAATTTCAAGGTGACCTTGGACTGCGCGTCTACACCTCGCGGCTCCTCGGCCGCGACAAATCGCTGGTGCTTCATGGCGGTGGCAATACCTCGGTCAAGATCCGCGAGAAGAACCTCTTCGGAGAAGAGGAGGATATTCTGTACGTCAAAGGCAGCGGCTGGGATCTGGAAACCATCGAGCCGCAAGGTTTTTCTCCCGTGCGGCTCGCGCACGTGCTGCGTCTCACCGAGCTCGAGTCCCTTTCCGATCCGGAAATGGTGAATCAGCTGACCACCCACATGCTGCGCGCCTCGGCCCCCGCGCCGTCGATTGAGACGATCCTGCATGGTTGCCTGCCCTGGAAGTTCGTCGACCACACTCATGCCGACGCGGTTCTGTCGGTGAGCAACACCCGGGATGGCGACCAGCGCATTCGCGAGGTTTACGGCAGCCGCTGCGTCGTCATCCCCTATCTGATACCCGGTTTCGACCTGGCGCAATATTGCGCGAGAGAATTCAGGCGCCAGGGCACGCCGGAGACGATCGGCATGGTGCTGTTGAACCACGGCATCTTTTCCTTCGGCGAAACCGCGAGGGAGTCCTACGAGCGGATGATCGAACTCGTGTCTCTCGCCGAGAGAACCCTGCAGGCAAGCCGTGCCTGGACGGTCGCGCACGCGCCCACTCAGGATGCCAACGTCGACCCGATGGCCCAGGCGGCGTTGCGCCGCGCGCTTTCCGAGATGGTCGGAGCACCGATGATCCTGCGTACCGTCACGACCGATCGCTTCCTTGGATTTGCGCAACACCCTCAGATATCGCGAATATCCCAGCAAGGTCCGGCGACGCCCGATCACGTCATACGCACCAAGCGCACGCCGATGCTCGGTACGGGAATTCACGAGTACGCGGAAGCGTACCGCCGCTATTTCGCAGAGCACGCGCCCCGGGCGAAGGAAGCCAAGACTATGCTCGACCCGGCGCCACGGGTCGTGCTCGATCCGGCGTTCGGCCTGGCTGCCGCCGGCAGGACCGCAAAGGACGTCGCTATCGTCGCGGAGATCTACGACCATACGATCGACGTCATCCTGCGCGCGGAAGCGCTCGGTGGCTTCGAGGCGCTGCCGGCGAAGGATATTTTCGACGTCGAATACTGGGATCTCGAACAGGCGAAGCTGAAGAAAGGCGGAGCACCTGCCCCATTCGTGGGAGAGGTCGCGCTCGTGACCGGCGCGGCCTCGGGTATCGGCAGGGCCGCCGTGTCGGCGTTCCTCGGGCGCGGCGCCGTCGTCGTCGGCCTCGATGTGGATGCGAAGATCGAGTCGCTCCACTCACGGGCGGAGTTTCTCGGGCTGCGTTGCGACCTGACCGACGAAGCCCAGGTGCGCAAGGCGCTGGAGCAAGCCGTCCTCGTTTTTGGCGGCCTGGACATGCTGGTGCTGAATGCGGGAATCTTTCCTGCCAGTCACAGGATCGCCGACCTTCCGATGGAGGATTGGCGCCGCGCCATGACCGTCAACCTGGATTCGAACCTGCTTCTGCTGCGTGCCTGCTACCCGCTGCTGAAGCTCGCGCCGCGGGGCGGGCGCGTGGTCGTGGTAGGTTCGAAGAACGTTCCCGCCCCCGGACCCGGGGCATCGGCCTACTCGGCCTCCAAGGCCGCGCTGAATCAGCTCGCGCGCATCGCCGCGCTCGAATGGGGTCAAGACAGAATTCGCATCAACACCGTGCACCCCAACGCGGTGTTCGACACTGCGCTCTGGACGGAAGAAGTGCTGGCACAGCGCGCAAGGCAATACGGCATGACCGTCGAGCAGTACAAGACCAACAACGTGCTTCGCACCGAAGTCCGCAGTCGCGATGTCGCGGAGCTTGCCGCCGAGATGTGCGGCCCGCTGTTCGCGAAAACCACCGGCGCCCAGGTGCCCGTGGACGGTGGCAACGAGCGTGTCATCTGAATCGGGCGCGGTGGAAACGCTGCGCTGGCGCGGCGACAGCCTGGAGCTGATCGACCAGCGGAAGTTGCCGGCTCGCCTGGAGTACGCCCGCTGCACCAGCGCGGCGGAAGTGGCCGAGGCCATCCGCTCGATGACCGTGCGCGGCGCGCCCGCAATCGGCTGCGCCGCCGCCTTCGGCATCGCGCTGGAGGCGGTCGGACGGCAGCGCCTGCCGCGCGGCGAATTCGACGCAGCGATGGAGGCGGCTTTCCAGACGCTGGCGGCGAGCCGCCCCACGGCAGTCAATCTGTTCTGGGCCCTGGAGCGCATGCGCAAGGTGCTCGCCGGGACGACGTGCGAATCGGCGCGCAGCATCGCGGCCAAGCTCTGCGATGCAGCTATCGCCTTGCATCACGCCGACATCGAAGCCAATCGCGCCATCGGACGTGCCGGAGCCGAGTTCGTCCCGGACGGCGCCTGCGTGCTGACCTACTGCAACACCGGAGCCCTCGCCACGGCGGGTCACGGAACGGCGCTCGGTGTGGTGCGATCGGCACGCGACCAGGGCAAGCGCGTGTCCGTGATTGCCTGCGAAACCCGCCCTTATCTGCAGGGGGCAAGGCTTACCGCCTGGGAGCTGATCCAGGAACGCATACCCGTCACCCTGATTACCGACAACATGGGCGGGCACATGATGCAGCTTGGCAGAGTCCAGCTGGTGATCGTCGGAGCGGATCGGATCGCGGCCAACGGTGACGTCGCCAACAAGATTGGCACCTATACGCTGGCCGTGCTCGCTGCCCGGCATCGCATTCCGTTCTACGTTGCGGCACCGCTTTCCACGATCGACCTGCTGACTCCCGAAGGAAGCGCGATCCCGATCGAGGAACGCGATCCCTCGGAAGTCACCGGATACGGGAGCCTGCGCTGGGCCCCTGAGGGGGTCGCTGTCGCCAATCCGGCTTTCGACGTGACGCCGGTGGAACTGGTCACCGGCCTTTTCACCGAGCGGGGCGTGGCAACTCCACCGGATGCCCGGAAGATCCGAGGCCTCTTTCCCTCCTGATCTGGCGAGCCGGCATATTCGGGCTTTCGCAGGTTTTCGGGCAGCGCGTGCGTGCCCGGAATCCCGGTCGGGTCCAGGATGGCGCGGGGTTACCGAACCTTTTCACGGCGCCAGCCGCCCCGGTATAGAATCGCTGCCTCCCAGCCAAAATGGGCGGCACCGAAGGTGCCTGGGCAGTTTCCGCCGCCTGCTGGCAGTCGATGCATGCATCATCGATGCAATCTGGCTAGGATCTGAAGGATCGGGTATGAAACGGGACGAGTCAGCGATAAGTATCCCCATGATTTATCTTGTGCGGCCCGGCGAGACGGCGTGGAACCGGGAAGGACGCCAGCAGGGACAATTCGACTCGCCACTCACCGCCAAGGGGATAGAGCAGGCGCGGGCTACCGGCCGGGCGCTGCGAAAAATCCTCCCCGAGGGCAAGGTCATCTGCGTGGAAACCAGCCCCCTGGGACGCGCGAGCCACACGGCGGCCCTGCTGTGCGCCGAACTCGGACTGGATGTAAGCGCCTTGGTGGTCAGCCCTCTTCTCCTCGAGCATCATCTCGGCGCCTGGCAGAGCCTGACCAATGCCGATATCGACGGACAGTACCCGGGTGCACGCCGCGCGCGCGAGACCGACAAGTGGAACTACGTGGTGCCGGGGGGCGAAAGCTACGCCCTCGCCTACGCACGTGCCCAGCAATGGCTTGCGGGCAAGCGTCACGCTCCGGTGACCATCGTCGTGACTCACGAGATGTTCAGCCGGGTGCTCCAGGGAGCTTATGCCGGGCTGACCTCGGCCGAAACGCTGGGCCGCTCCCACTACCAGGGGCGCCTCTACCGGCTGCATGACGCCCAGATGGAGGAAATCCAGTTCTGAAGGGCAGGACTCCCCGGGGTTCGCGAGCGTAAGCGACCCGCCGGTACCGGTTTGTTACACTCGCCGTGGCGCTCAGGCTAAAGTTGTGACGTATCGGGAGGGAGCCCGCGCAGGCCTGACGGCAGATCCGAGCCCCGCCGGTCTGGCGTGCGGCCACCGCGATCGCGGCTGCGCGATGAAGCTAAAAAGGGAATGACATCCTGCGATGATGCACCGTGGGCACCTGCCAGCCGGCAGGTGCCGGTCGGGATCGTGCCTGGCACTGAACATTGACATGAGCAAGACGGAAGCGCTCCAAAACGCACTCCTCGGCATCGGCGCTCTGGCGCTGGTGGCGGTGCTCGTGTTTCTTTACGACAGGACGCAGGCGGTCGATCTGGGCGACCAAGGTGAAGTCCTCGGCCATCTGCGCGTGCTCAAGGAAATCGATGGCCGCTGGGACGTGGACATCCTGCGGGCCAGGGTCGAAGCCGGGTCCTCGGGACTTCCGGCTATCAATCGCCTCGCGGCGGCGAACAAGGCACTGCAAGGGCTCGCCGCGGGCCTGCAGAACACACGCAGCCCGGCCCTCGGTTCCGCGCTGCCGGAACTGAAGCAGGCGATACTGCAGAAGGCCGAACTCGTGGAGAAATTCAAGCTCGACAACGCTAGCTTGAAACTCGCGCTCGACGATCTGCTGCGCAATGCCGCGGAATTGCGTACCGAGGCGGCAGGGCTCAGGGCACGCTCGCCCGCGCTAGAAAACGCCCTCGCGCGCCTGGTCTCTTCTGCCCCGCAGTATTTCTGGTTCGCCCAGGACGCGTTGCGCAAGGAGACCGAATCGGCGCTGACGGACCTGCACAGCACTGCACCCCTGCCTGAGGCGCTGCGCGTCAGGACCGAGCAGACCACCGCATCCGGGGAGGCCATGCTCAAGCGGCGGTCGGCGGAGCAGGAGACGTTCGACAAGCTGGCGTTTCTGAGCTCCGGTCCGCGCCTCGACAATCTGACGTCCTCCTTCAGCCACGAGCTCGAAGGCACGTTGCAGGAAAAGGAGCGTTTCCGCGTTTACCTGATTGCCTATACCAGCGCTCTGCTGATCCTGATCGGCTGGCTGGGCGTCAAGATCAAGGCGGCAAACCTTGGGCTCGAGCACCGCGTGCAGGAGCGTACGCACGAGCTCTCCGAAGCGCTGCAGCACCTGAAGGAGTCCGAGGCGCAGCTGATCCAGTCGGAAAAAATGTCTTCGCTCGGCCAGATGGTCGCCGGGGTCGCACACGAGATCAACACGCCGCTCGCCTATGTCAAGAACAGCCTCGGCACCGTCGCGGACAGGCTCGCCGAGCTGGATGAAGCCCTCGCGCAGTGCGAGAAACTCCTCGCCTTGCTCCGGGCCGGAGACCGCGCCGATCCCGGCGAGCTTTCCCGGCAGTTTGGGCAGGTCTCCGCCACCATTGCCCGGCTGCGTCAGGAGCGCGTGACCCAGGAGCTGGGCGACCTGGTGAAAGACGGCCTCTACGGTACCGGGCAGATGGCGGAAATCGTCGGCAACCTCAAGGATTTCAGCCGCCTCGATCGCAGCAAGGTGACGAGCTTCAACCTGAACGACGGCCTCAACAGCACCTTGCTGCTCGCCAAGCATCTGCTGAAATCGATCAAGGTCGAGAAAAGGTTCGGTGAGGTGCCGACTATCGTGTGCTCGCCCTCACAGGTGAACCAGGTGTTCCTCAACCTCATCACCAATGCGGCCCAGGCGATGGATCTCGCTGGGGGCACGATCACACTGGTCACGCGCCGCGACGCAGCCGGCGTCGCCGTCGACGTTTCCGACACCGGCAAGGGCATTCCTGCTGATGTTCTTCCCAAGATCTTCGATCCGTTTTTCAGCACCAAGGAAATCGGCAAAGGGACCGGGCTCGGACTGTCGATTTCGTACAAGATCGTCAAGCAGCATGGCGGCCGCATCGACGTCGAGTCGCAGCCCGGCGCCGGTACCCGCTTCACGGTGTGGCTGCCGATCCAGCCGGCCGGGGAAATCAGCGCCTGACCCTCACCATGTGGCCACGCGAGAGTATCGGCAAGTACGCGATCCAGGACGTTCTCGGCAAGGGAGCGATGGGCGTGGTCTACAAGGGCTACGACCAGGCCATCGCGCGCAGCGTCGCGATCAAGGTGATCGCCAAGGCTTCCCTGGGCCCGGTGGAGCTCAAGCACGTGCTCCAGCGGTTCCGCCACGAGGCGCAGGCGGTCGGCAGACTGGTGCACCCGCGAATCGTGCAGATCTACGACTACGGCGAAGACGATGAGATCGCCTATATCGTCATGGAGCTGGTCAATGGCAAGACCTTGAACCAGCACCTCTCGCAGGAAGGGAGTTACGAAATCCGCGAGGTGGGGGAAATCGTCCGGCAACTGCTTGACGGTCTCGGCTACGCCCATGCCCAAGGTGTCGTGCACCGCGATGTCAAGTTGTCGAACATCCTGATCAACAGCGACGGCCGCATCAAGATCAGCGACTTCGGCATCGCGCGCATCGAATCCTCGGACCTCACTCAGGTCGGCGATGTGTTGGGCACGCCGTATTGCATGGCCCCCGAGCAGTTCCTCGGACTGGATGTGAATGCCCCGGCCGACCTCTACTCCGTCGGCGTCATCGCGTTCGAGTTGCTCACCGGGACCAAACCCTTCTCCGGCAATGCGGCGGCCGTGATGCAGCAGGTACTCAACGTCCGCCCTCCCGATGCGTCCCGGATCAATCCGAAGCTCTCACCCATGATGGACGAAGTACTGCACAAGGCCCTGGCGAAGAAGCGCGAAGACCGCTACCGGACCGCCCGGGAGTTCTCCGACGCTTTCCGCCAAGCAATTGACGCATCGCTCCACGTGGGCGACGACATCCCCACCCTCGTCCTGGGCGCCCCCAGCGGCGCGGCGCTGCTCAACGCTGCGCGCCTGCTGAACGTGCCGCCGGCGCCCGCGACCGCCGCATCAGACGACGCCGTACTTCCTACCTTGAGCGGAGACAGCGCGATCAGCCTGGACCAGGGGATGAAGCAGGCCCGGTTGCTCATCGTCGATGACGAAGAGCGCATCCTGACCGCCCTCAAGTCCCGGTTCCGCGATCGTTACCAGGTTGCCACCACCACCGACGGCAACCGGGCGCTCGAGTTCCTCCGCAAGAACCCGGTGCACGTGATCATCAGCGACCAGCGCATGCCGGCGATGCTCGGGGTCGAATTGCTGCGCCAGTCGCGCGAGATATCGCCGCGCAGCGTACGCATCCTGCTCACCGGATACTCCGACCTTGCCTCGATCGTCGGTTCGGTAAACGACGGCGAGGTCTACAGATTTATCAGCAAGCCCTGGGACAACAACGACCTGCAGACCATCGTTGCCGAGGCGGCGACCATTGCCCTGGAGCTTGCCGACACCAAGCCCGCGGCGGTCGCGATGCCCAAG
>JBGPTG010000105.1:0-10065 GCA_041490545.1 Gammaproteobacteria bacterium | reverse complement strand
TTTTCGTCGAGCATGGCCCTGACCCGGCCAAACGACGTACCCGCGAGAACCACGTCGCCGCGTTTGAGCGTGCCCGACTGGACCAGAACCGTCGCAACCGGACCGCGCCCCTTGTCCAGGCGCGCCTCGATCACGAGACCCTTTGCCGGAGTGTCCACGGGTGCCTTCAACTCGAGCACCTCGGCCTGCAACAGCACTTGTTCGAGCAGCGTATCTACGCCCTGGCCGGTCTTTGCCGATACCGGCACGAACGGTGAATCGCCGCCGTACTCCTCGGGCAACACCGACTTCGCCACGAGTTCCTGTTTGACCTTGTCGAGATTGGCTTCGTGCTTGTCTATCTTGTTGATCGCCACGACGATCGGAACCTTGGCCGCCCTGGCGTGGTGGATCGCCTCTTCGGTCTGCGGCATGACGCCATCGTCCGCCGCAACAACGAGCACCACGATATCGGTCGCCTTGGCGCCGCGAGCGCGCATCGCGGTAAATGCCTCGTGGCCCGGCGTGTCGAGAAAGGTCACCATGCCCCGGGGCGTCTGCACGTGGTACGCACCAATGTGCTGGGTGATGCCGCCGGCTTCGCCCGATGCGACCCGCGTGCGGCGGATGTAGTCCAGAAGCGAAGTCTTGCCATGGTCGACGTGGCCCATCACGGTGACCACGGGGGCCCGCGGCTTGAGTTCGCCAGACGGGTGTTCGGGCACGTCTGCCAGCATCGACTCGGGATCGTCCAGCTTTGCCGCTTTCGGCGCGTGACCCATTTCGGTGACGACGATCATGGCCGTTTCCTGATCGAGCACCTGGTTGATGGTCACCATGGTGCCCAGCTTCATCAGCGCCTTGATGACTTCGGCAGCCTTGACCGACATCTTGTGCGCAAGATCCCCGACCGTGATGGTCTCCGGCAGCATGATGTCGCGCACGACCGGCTCGGACGGCGCGCTGAACTGCTGCGCAGAGTCCGCGGTGGCCGGCGCAGACGACGACCTATGTCGGCCGCCCTTGGGGTTATGCCACCCTGATGCCCCTTGCACGTCGCCCCGGGTCTTGATGGTGCGGCGCTTCACCCCTTCGTCCTGCCAGACCCTGACCTCTTTCGCCTTCTTCGCACCTTTCTTTTCGGTGCCCGGCGCCACCTTGGGCTTGTGCAGGGTGGTGTCGGGCGAAGCGGGTCCAGGCGCGGCCTGCGGCTTCGTATCGGCAGGCTTCTGCTCGGCGAGCTTGCGCTCCCGCTCCTGCTCCTGCTTTTCCGCAAGTTCGGCGACCTGAACCGCGACCAGCGCATCCTGGCGCCGGCGCTCCTCTTCGCGCAGGTCGGCTTCGCGCGCATCGATCCCGGGCACCGCCGCTGGTGGCGTCTCAGCAACAGCGGGATCCGAGTCGCGCTTGACGAAGATCCGCTTTTTCTTGACCTCGACCTGGATGGTGCGTGCCTTGCCGCTCGCGTCGGACTTCTTGATGATCTCCGAGGTCTGCTTCCGCGTGAGCGTGATCTTGTTCTTCGGTTCCGAGGATCCGTGCGCCCTGCGCAGGTAATCGAGCAGCCGGGTCTTGTCCTGCTCGGACAGGACGTCTTCGGCAACCTGCTTGTGGACGCCGGCAGCCCGCAACTGCTCGAGCAGTACCGACGGCGGCACCTTCAGTTCGCCGGCGAATTGAGCGACGCTCATCTGTGCCATGGCGGGTTACTGATCCTTGAACCAGTGCTCGCGCGCTTCCATGATCATGCCCTTCGCGCGTTCGGCATCGATCCCGGTCAACTCGACCAGGTCGTCCAGGGCAAGGTCGCCGAGATCGTCGCGGGACTTGACCCCGGACTTGGCGAGCCTGGTCGCCAGATCCTTGTCCATCCCCTGGAGTTCGAGCAGCGCGGGATCCAGATTTTCCGCCTGTTCCTCGCTCGCGATGGCCTGCACCAGCAGCGCGTCGCGGGCCCGGTTGCGCAGCTCGCTCACTGTGGTTTCGTCGAACCCCTCGATCTCCATCATTTCGGTGATCGGAACGTACGCCACTTCCTCCAGGGTGGAAAACCCCTCCTGAATGAGCGTGTTGGCGACTTCCTCGTCGACGTCCAGCCGTTCCATGAAGATCTTTCTCACCGAGGAAGCCTCTTCCTCGTTCTTCTTGGTGGATTCCTCTTCGGTCATCAGGTTGATGTTCCATCCGGTGAGCTCGGACGCGAGCCTCACATTCTGCCCGCTGCGCCCGATGGCAATGGCGAGGTTTTCCTCGTCGACGACAACGTCCATGCTGTGCTTTTCCTCATCCACGAGAATGGAGGAAACATCCGCCGGCGCCAGCGCTCCAATCACGAACTGAGCCGGGTCTTCGGACCACAGCACGATATCGACGCGCTCCCCCGCGAGCTCCTGGGTCACGGCCTGAACGCGCGCACCGCGCATGCCGACGCAGGTGCCGATCGGATCGATCCGCTTGTCGCGGGAATGCACCCCGATCTTTGCCCGGATGCCGGGATCGCGTGCAGCCGACTTGATCTCGAGAAGTCCTTCCTCGATCTCCGGAACTTCGAGCCTGAACAACTCCATGATGAACTCGGGGGCGGTGCGAGAGAGGACCAGCTGCGGCCCGCGCACGTTGCGATCGATGCGCATCACGAATGCGCGAACGCGGTCGCCGACGCGCAGGTTCTCCTTCGGAATCATCTGGTCGCGCGGCAACGCCGCTTCGACGCGCCCGACTTCGATGATGGCATTGCCGCGCTCGATACGCTTGATCGCCCCGTTGATGAGCTTTTCCCCGCGGGCGAGAAAATCGTTGAGGAGCTGCTCGCGCTCGGCGTCGCGGATCCTCTGCATGATGACCTGCTTCGCGGTCTGCGCACCGATGCGTCCGAAATCGATCGGCTCGAGAGGTTCCTCGATGTAGTCCTCCAGCTGGATATCCGGATACTGCTTTTGCGCTTCCGTGAAGGCGATTTGCTGGGACGGATTTTCCACGGTCCCGTCCGACACCACATGCCAGCGACGGAAAGACTCGAACTCCCCAGTGTTGCGATCGATCGCCACACGCACGTCCACGTCCTCTGAAAAACGCTTCTTGGTGGCGGAGGCGATGGCCATTTCCAACGCGCCGAATACCACCTCCTTGTGAACGTTTTTCTCCCGGGCAAGCGCATCGGCCTGCAGCAGCAATTCCCGGCTCATATGCTCCGCCATCATAGCTTGGGCACCAGCCGCGCCCGGTCGAGTTCCGCAATATCAAACGCCAATTGACCCCCGTCAAATTCGAAATCGACGCGATCTCCTTCAACCGAACGCACGATCCCGGTGAAATTCTTCCGCCCGTCAACCGGGTGGCGCAGGCGCACCTGAGCCTCGCGACCGGTGAAGCGGGCGAAGTCCGCGGCTCTTTTCAGGCGACGATCCAATCCCGGCGAGGAAACTTCGAGGCGTCCGTAGGCGATGCCTTCCACCTCGAGCACGCGCTGCAGTTGGCGGCTGGCGGCTGCGCAATCGGCAAGCGTGATGCCGCCAGTGGCGTCGCCAGATACTTTATCCATTTTCTCAATAAACACTTGTAACATATTGCCATGATTAGAGTATTCAAAATCTGCAAGTTGGTATCCAAGCCCGCTCAAGGTCAGTTCCAATAACGGCTCCAGCGCGACTACGCTCACCACGCACCTCGCAGAAATAAAAAATGGGCCCGAGAGCCCATCACCAAACCGGCGGAGTATAGCAAGAAACCCCAGCCCAAACAACGCAAAGACTAAGGCGCGTCGCCTGTGTCGGGCTCGGAGGTGTCGCCCGCGTCGAGCCCGGTGGTCAGCGAAACCACTTTCTTTTCCTCGACGCGACGGAATTGCCCGCGGCGCAGTCCCGGTGGCAGCTTGATCGGTCCAAAGCGAATCCGGATGAGCCGGCTCACGCTGACCCCGAGCATCTCGAACATGCGCCGCACTTCGCGATTGCGTCCTTCGCGCAGCACCACTGCATACCAGCGATTCGATCCTTCTCCCCCGGCCGGTGCTATGCGTTCGAACTTCGCCGGACCATCGTCAAGGGTCACGCCGCGGCTGAGTCTGGCGAGTTGGTCGCCCGAAAGTTCGCCGCGCACGCGCACCACGTACTCGCGCTCGATCTCGTTGCGCGGATGCATGAGGCGGTTGGCCAGATCCCCGGAATCTGTGAAAAGCAGCAGGCCTCCGGTATTGAAATCCAGCCGTCCGACGGCAATCCAGTGCGCGCCGCGCAGACGCGGCAGATTCGCGAATACTGTCGGCCGTCCGGCCGGATCGCGCGTGGTAACCAGTTCCCCAGCCGGCTTGTGGTACATCAACAGGCGCGGAGTGAGGGCCCGGGAGGTCCGGGATTCGAGCCTGAGCGGCCGCGAGTCGACAACGACACGATCGCTGGCGCGCACCCGCTGACCCAGCGTCGCCCGCGCACCGTTGACCGAAACGCGGCCGGCCGCGATGGCGGCCTCCATGTCGCGCCGCGACCCCAGCCCGAGACGCGCCAGAACCTTATGGAGCTTCTCGGTAGGGCCGCTTGGCCTGGGCGGGGCCGGCCTAGGCGGGGCTGGCCTGGACCGTTGCGGGCGCGTCGTTCGCGGGCCCCGCAGCGGGCGGCGTGGTGAGGTCGAGTGTCTTGGCAATTTCTTCGAGCGGCGGCAACTCGTGCAGCGAGCGCAGGCCGAGGTCGTCCAGAAAAGTCTTGGTGGTGGCGTAAAGCGCCGGATGGCCCGGCACTTCCTTGTGGCCGACGATGTCTATCCAGTCGCGCTCCTCGAGCCGCTTGATCACCTCCGTGGAAACGGTGACGCCGCGAACCTCTTCGATATCACCGCGGGTCACCGGCTGCCGGTACGCGATGATCGCGAGCGTCTCCAGCACGGCGCGTGAATAGCGCGGTGTCCTTTCGGGATGGATCCGCTCCAGGTACTTCTGGTACGAAGCGCGCGTCTGGAACCGCCAGCCGCTCGCCGTCGCGGCGAGCTCCACGCCGCCATCTTTCCAGTCTTCGCGCAGTTCCTCGAGCAGCCGGCGCAGGGTATCCGCGCCGATTTCCTCGTCGAACATCTTCCGCAATTCCGCAATCGGCAGCGGCTCCGGCGCTGCCAGCAGAGCAGCCTCCAGGATGGTTTTCACTTCACTCGGAGCGAGCATGGGCGAGCTTTACGTAGATAGGGGTGAACGATTCCGACTGGGTTATTTCTATCAGGTTTTCCCGCGTGAGTTCAAGCACTGCGAGGAAATTCACGATCAGCACCGCCACACCCCGTGCCGGGTCGAAGAGCTCCCTGAATTCGGCGAAACCGCCGCTACGCAGCCTGCGCAGGATGAGGCTCATGTGCTCCCGCACCGAAAGCTCTTCGCGCGCGACGTGATGGTGCTGGGTCAGCTTGGCCCGGACGAGCAGGGCACGCCATGCTTCCCGGAGATCGACGATGTCCACTTTGGGCTGGCGCTGGGTCGGGCTCTGCTCTATCCACACTTCGACTGCGAGAAAATCCCTGCCCAGCCGCGGCAGCGCGTCCAGCTTGTGCGCCCCCAGCCTGAGCCTTTCGTACTCGAGCAGGCGCCGCACCAGATCGGCGCGGGGATCCGCCTCCTCTCCGGGCATCACCGGTCGCGGCAGAAGCATGCGCGACTTGATTTCCATGAGCATCGCAGCCATGACGAGATACTCCGCCGCGAGTTCGAGGTTCCTGGTGCGCATCACCTCCACGTACTCCATGTACTGCTCGGTGAGCCTGGCCATGGGAATGTCGAGGATGTCGATGTTCGCCTTGCGGATCAGATACAGCAGCAGGTCGAGCGGTCCCTGAAAGGTTTCGAAAAAAACTTCCAGGGCTTCCGGCGGGATGTACAGATCCTTCGGCAGGTCCGTGAAGGGCACCCCGCGCACCCGGGCGACCGAGGGCGCGGATTCCGAAGCGAGCGGCAAGGCAGATTCGATCATGTGTACGCGAGTCCCATCGCTTCGCGCACCTCGCGCATGGTTTCCCGCGCGAGCTTGTGCGCCCGGTCGCATCCGTCGGCGACGATATTGCGCACCAGCGTCGGATCATCCAGGTATTTCTGGGCGCGCTCGCGCATCGGCGCCAGTTCCGCGAGCACCGCGTCTATCACCGGCTGCTTGCAGTCGAGACACCCGATGCCGGCGGAACGGCATCCCTGGTTCGCCCACTCGCGGGTGCTCTCGCTGCTGTACACCAGGTGCAACTGCCATACGGGACACTTGTCCGGATTCCCCGGGTCGCTGCGCTTGATCCGCGCCGGATCGGTCTGCATGGTGCGAATCTTCCGGCTCACCGACTCGGCGTCCTCGCGCAGCGCAATGGCATTGCCGTACGACTTGGACATCTTCTGCCCGTCCACCCCCGGGAACTTCGAGGCCTCGGTGAGCAGCACCTCCGGTTCGACCAGAATCATCCGCCCTCCGCCCTCCAGGTACCCGAACAGGCGTTCCCGGTCGGCAACAGAGAGGTTGCCCTGCTCATCGAGCAGCGCCCGGGCCGCAGCCAGCGCCTCGGCGTTGCCCTGCTCCAGGTATTTCGTGCGCAGCTGCAGGTAGACCTTGGCTTTGCGGCTGCCCATCTTCTTGGCGGCGGCTTTCGCCTTGTCCTCGAAACCCGTCTCGCGGCCGTAGAGGTGATTGAATCGGCGCGCGATTTCACGCATCAGCTCGATGTGCGGCACCTGGTCTTCCCCCACCGGCACGAACTTGGCGCGATAAATGAGAACGTCGGCCGCCTGGAGCAGCGGGTAGCCGAGAAAACCATAAGTGGACAGGTCGCGGTCGCCGAGTTTCTCCTGCTGGTCCTTGTAGCTGGGAACGCGCTCCAGCCAGCCGAGCGGCGTGATCATCGACAGGAGCGTGTGCAATTCGGCGTGCTCCGGGATCCGCGACTGGATGAACAGCACCGACTGCGCCGGATCGATCCCGGCGGCAAGCCAGTCGATCACCATGTCCCACACGCTTTCTTCGATCACCTCGGGCGACTCATAGTGGGTGGTGAGGGCGTGCCAGTCTGCGACAAAGAACAGGCACGGATGTTCGCTCTGCAGCTTCACCCAGTTCTTGAGCGCACCGTGGTAGTGCCCCAGATGCAGCGCGCCGGTCGGACGCATACCTGAGACAACGCGTTCCTCGTACATCTTAGATCAGGTACACCTGGAATATCGCTTCCAGGACCGACTTCGACGCGTACATGATCGGGTAGAGGAGCAGCCCGAGGATGTTGTACCCATACGAACTGATGAAGACCAACCCGAGCAGGATCGGCAGCCCGTAAGGCTCCAGCCTGGAAAACTGCCAGGCGAGCGGTTTCGGCAGCAGCGAAACCACGATGCGCCCGCCATCGAGCGGAAGGATCGGCAGCAAATTGAGCGCCATGAACACGAGGTTCACTCCCACGCCGACGCTCGGCACCTCGGCCAGGAAATCATCGTTCCTGAGTCCCGCCAGCATTCCGACCTTGAGCGCAGCGGCCCAGCCAACGGCCATCAGCAGATTGGCTGCGGGCCCCGCGAGGGCGACCCAGAGCATGTCCCGCTTGGGGTTGCGAAGCGCGTCAAAATTGACCGGGACCGGCTTCGCCCAACCGAACATGAGCCGGCCGCTGGATACGAACAGCATCACCAGCGGCAGGACAATCGTTCCCACCCAGTCGATGTGGCGCGCGGGATTGAGGCTGACGCGGCCGAGCATGTAGGCCGTCCGGTCTCCCAGCTTCGCCGCAATGTAGCCGTGCGCGGCTTCGTGCAGGGTGATCGCGAACACGACCGGCACGGCCGACACCGCGATCATCCTCACCAGCTCTGCGAATTCCATCGGCGGCTCCGTTTAAGCGCGCCATTTTAACAGAGCCGTGCGGCGAACCCGTGCTACCAGTCGTGCCAGACGGGTTTCAGATCACCGGGAAGCGGCGGCAATATGCCAAGATCGGCCCGGCTTCCCGCGTCGCCGTGAAAATCCGAGCCGCGCGACGCGAGCAGATCGAACTGCCGGGCGTATCCGGCGAACTCGCGATACTGTGTCGGCGTGTGGCTTCCGGTCACCACTTCGATGCCCGCGCCGCCGCAGGCCTTGAACTCGGCGATGAGGCCTTTCAATTCCGCGCTGCCGAGCCCGTACCGTCCGGGATGGGCGATGACGGCGACGCCGCCACTCGCGCGGATCCAGCTCACCGCGTCGCCGAGGGACGCCCAGCGGTGCTCCACGTACCCCGGCTTGCCCTTCACCAGGTAGCGCTGGAACACGTTCTTCACGTCCCGCGCGTAACCGCTCTCCACCAGGAAGCGCGCGAAATGCGTGCGGCTGATGATTTCCGGATTTCCGACGTAGGCCAGCGCGCCCTCCAGGCTGCCGCGCACGCCGGCCCTCTCGAGGGCCTCGCCGATCCGCTCGGCCCGCTGGATGCGGGTCGAACGCACCCATTTCAGTCCCGTGCGAAGCCGGACGCTGTCGGGGTCGATGCGCAGGCCGACCACGTGCAGCGTGGCCTCCTGCCAGCTGACCGAGATCTCGACGCCGTCGACGAAACCAATGCCGCGCGCCCCGGCCTCGGCCCGGGCCGCTGCCAGCCCGCCGGTATCGTCGTGGTCGGTCAGCGCCAGCACGGCAACGCCGTTGGCGGCCGCGCGCGCGACGACCGCGCTCGGCTCGAGCAGGCCGTCCGAGGTGGTGGAATGACAGTGCAGATCGATGTTCATCGCTGAATTGAGATTATCACGCAAGGATTAGGCCAGATCCCACGACTGCGTGAATATTCCTTGTCTGGGGTAAGAATCCCGGCATTCATTCCCTTTTCTTGAGAAACGCTTCGATGACTTCCGCCAGCCGCCCGGGCTGATCGTGATGCAGCATGTGGCCGCACTCGGGTATGACGTGATCCGACAGGCGCGCAAAGCAGGCCTTTCGCGCGGCGAGATCCTCATCCGACAGCTTGAGCACCTCTTTCATGGTGGTATCGGCTCCGGTGACCCACAGCACCTCGGCGGCGACTTTGCGCCAGCAGGCTTCGGCTTCCTCGATGCGATAGAGCACCGGATTAACGAGTTTGTGCGCCGGGTCGCTCGCGAGCGCGACGCGCCCGTCGGGCTTCGCGATGCCCCAGTGCAGCGCAAGAAATTGCGCCCTCTCCGCGCTCAGGCGCGAATTGTTGCCGCGAAGACGTTCGGCGAGCGCGTCGAATGAATCGTAATCGCGGAACGCGCGTGCTCCCGCCGCGAGCTCGTCGAGCCAGCGCGCGTATCGCCGCGGCGCCTGCTCGGGGCGCGCGCCCGCCATCCCGAAGCCTTCGAGGTTGACGAGCTTCGCCACTCGCTCGGGCCGGATGCCGGCGTACGTCGCCGCGACATTGCCGCCCATGCTGTGGCCGATGAGCGTGACCGGCGACTCCGGCTGGAAATGATCGAGCAGGCGTTCGAGGTCGGCGAAATAATCCGGGAACCAGTAGCCGTCGCTCTTCGCCCACTCGGTGAGCCCAAAACCGCGCCAGTCGGGCGCGATCACGCGCCAGTCCCGCTTGAGCGCGTCCACGAGGAACTGGAACGAAGCCGACACGTCCATCCAGCCGTGCAGCATGAAGAGCTTCGGCGCGCGCTCATCGCCCCAGCAGCGGCAGTGGTAGCGCAGGCCGCCAACCGGAACGAAGACGGATTCGCTGGGCTTCATGCGCGGGATGATAGCAAACGCTTCATGGGCCGCCTCTGCTATGATTTTCCAAATCCTCCGAAGGCAAAATCATGTCGGTGTTCTCCCTGAGCGAACGCAAAGTCTCATTCGTGGGCGAAGAGTGCTTCGTCGCGCACAACGCCACCGTCATCGGCACCGTGATCCTGCATAACCAATCAAGCGTCTGGTTCAACGCCGTGGTGCGTGCCGACGCCGAGATCATCACCATCGGCGAGCGCACCAACGTCCAGGACGCCGCGGTGCTGCACGCCGATCCCGGCATCCCGCTCACGCTGGGAAAAAACGTCTCGGTGGGCCACCAGGCGATGCTGCACGGCTGTTCCGTCGGCGACGGATCGCTCATCGGCATCGGCGCGATCGTCATGAACCACGCGGTCATCGGCAAGAGCTGCATCATCGG
>JBGPTG010000104.1:0-10258 GCA_041490545.1 Gammaproteobacteria bacterium | reverse complement strand
TTCAGGTCCTTGAGCGACGTGGCCAGACAGAAGATGGCCATCACCTCGGACGCCACGACGATGTCGAAGCCGTCCTCGCGCGGATAGCCGTTGCCAGGGCCGCCGAGCGATACCGTGATGTCGCGCAGCGCGCGGTCATTCATGTCCATCACCCGCTTCCAGGCGATGCGCCGCACGTCCAGCCCAAGCTCGTTGCCGTGGTGGATATGGTTGTCGATCACCGCCGCCAGCAGGTTGTTGGCAAGGCCGATGGCGCTGAAATCACCGGTGAAGTGGAGGTTGATGTCCTCCATCGGCACGACTTGGGCATAGCCGCCGCCCGCGGCGCCGCCCTTCATCCCGAACACCGGCCCGAGCGAGGGCTCGCGCAGGCACAGAATCGCCTTCTTGCCGATGCGGTTGAGCGCGTCGCCCAGCCCGACCGTGGTCGTCGTCTTGCCTTCACCCGCCGGCGTCGGCGTGATGGCGGTGACCAGGATCAGTTTGCCGTCCTTGCGGTTCTTCAGGCTGTCCACATACTCCAGCGAGACTTTGGCCTTGTAATGGCCGTAGGGCACCAGATGTTCCTCGGGAATGCCGAGTTTCTCCGCGACCTTGCCGATGCGCAGCATCTTCGCCTGCTGTGCGATTTCAATGTCCGACAATGACATGCCTCTCCTCTCCTGAAAAAATTCCAGCCGCAATAGGGACGCCGGACGTGAAGTCCCGTGAGGTCCCGGCGGCTACTTCGTTATTTTATGCGGTTCCCAGTTCGGCCAGCGCCTGGCCGCCGCCGAAGCTCGCATGTACCGGCGCAGGGCCGCCTTTCGTCACCTTCACCGCACAGTACTTGAATTCCGGAATCTTGCCGAAGGGGTCGAGCACCGGGTTGGTGAGCATGTTCGCCGCCGCCTCGTAGTAGCAGAACGGGATGAACACCGCGCCAGTCGGCATACCCTCGTCCGCGCGAGCGTACAGCGATATCTTCCCGCGGCGGGATTCCACCGTGACGATGTCGCCGGGCTTGACGCCCACCTTGTCGAGGTCGAGCGGATGGAACGACGCGACGGGTTCGGGCTCGATGTGGTCGAGCACCGTTGCGCGGCGCGTCATCGCGCCGGTGTGCCAGTGCTCGAGCTGCCTGCCGGTGATGAGCACCATCGGGTACTCCTCGTCCGGGCGCTCCGCCGCCGAGATAAGGTCCGCGGGAACGAACTTGGCGCGGCCGGTGGTCGTGGGGAAATGCGTGAGAAATACGACAGGCTCGCCCGGGTCGCCTTCTTTCTCGCAAGGGTAAGTCACCGACGAGTCGCGCTCGAGGCGCTCCCAGGTGATGCCCGCGATCGAGTCCATGCACTGGCGCATCTCGTTGAACACTTCGCGCGGGTGCGTGTAGTTCCACGGCAGGCCCATGCGCTTCGCCAACTCGTTGAGGAGCCAGAAGTCCTCTTTCGCCTCGCCCGGCGGCTCAATGGCCTTGCGCCCAAGCTGCACCATGCGGTCGGTGTTGGTGACCGTGCCGACTTTCTCCGGCCACGCGGTCGCCGGCAACACCACGTCGGCGAGGTAGGCCGTCTCGGTGAGGAAGATGTCCTGCACCACCATGTGATCGAGCGTGGCGAGCGCCTCGCGCGCGTGATCGACGTCGGGGTCGGACATCGCCGGGTTCTCGCCCATGATGTACATGCCGCGGATCTCGCGTTTCTTCGCGGCATTGATGGTCTCGACCACGGTGAGGCCGGGCTTGGGGTCGAGCTCCATGCCCCACAATTTCTCGAAGCGCGCTTTCGCTTCGGGCACGGCGACGCGCTGGTAGTCCGGATAGAACATCGGGATCAGACCCGAGTCGGACGCGCCCTGCACGTTGTTCTGGCCGCGCAGGGGATGCAGGCCCGAGCCCGGCTTGCCGATCTGCCCCGTCGAGAGCGCGAGCGCGATCAGGCAGCGCGCGTTGTCGGTGCCGTGCACGTGCTGCGAGATGCCCATGCCCCACATGATCATCGAGCCCTTGGAAGTGGCGTAGAGGCGCGCGACTTCGCGGATCGTTTTCGCGTCGATGCCGCAGATGGGCGCCATCGCTTCCGGAGAAAATTTCTTCACGTTCTCGGCGAGAGCCTCGTAGCCCGAGGTGCGGTCGCGGATGAAGGCCTCGTTGACCAGGCCCTCCTCCACGATGGTGTGCAGCATCGCGTTCAAGAGCGCGACGTCGGTGTCGGCCTTGAACTGCAAGGTGTAGGTCGCGTGGCGGGCGAGTTCGCCGCGCCGCGGGTCTGCGACAATCAGCTTTACTCCCGCTTTTGCCGCGTTCTTCATCCAAGTTGCCGCCACCGGATGGTTCACGGTCGGGTTGGCGCCGATCAGGAAGATCACTTCCGCCTTCATCACGTCGCGCACCTGATTCGACACCGCGCCCGAGTTGATGCCCTCCATGAGGGCGGCGACCGACGAGGCGTGGCACAAGCGTGTGCAGTGGTCGACGTTGTTCGAGCCGAAACCGGTGCGCACCAGCTTCTGGAAGAGATAGGCCTCCTCGTTCGTGCACTTGGCAGAGCCGAAACCGGCGAGCGACTTCTTGCCGTAGGTGTCGCGAATGTCGCGCAGGCCTTTCGCCGCGAAATCCAGGGCCTCCTCCCAGCTCGCCTCGCGGAACACCTGGGACCAGTTGTCGGGGTCGACGACGAAGTCCTTGTGCTTTTTCATTCCAGGCTTGCGGATGAGCGGCTTGGTCAGCCGGTGCTTGTGCTGCACGTAGTCGAAACCGTAGCGCCCCTTCACGCACAGTCGGCTGCTGTTGGCGGGCCCTTCGCGGCCCTGCACCCAGAGGATCTTGTTGCCCTTGATGTTGTAAGTGAGGAGGCACCCCACGCCGCAGTAGGGGCAGACCGAATCCACGGTCTTGTCGGCCTGGATCTTGCCGACTTCGCGCGCCGGGCTGAGCGCGCCCGTCGGGCAGGCCTGCACGCATTCGCCGCAGGCGACGCAGGTGGAATTGCCCATCGGATCGTCGAGGTCGAAGACGATCTTGGAGTGCTCGCCGCGGAAAGCGTAGCCGATGACGTCGTTCACCTGTTCCTCGCGGCAGGCGCGCAGGCAGCGTGTGCACTGGATGCAGGCGTCCAAGTTCACCGCA
Source organism: Gammaproteobacteria bacterium (assembly GCA_041490545.1). Classification (GTDB taxonomy): domain Bacteria; phylum Pseudomonadota; class Gammaproteobacteria; order Burkholderiales; family SG8-39; genus VBDM01. The sequence continues at coordinate 7,149 of JBGPTG010000104.1, read as the reverse complement.
ATCGCCGCGTGCGATAGATCGGACTTCGGCTGGTGTCGCGCTTCGAAGCGCGGCTTGCCGATCTTCAGCTCTTTCGCCCAGTGATCGAGTTCCGAGTTGAGCGTGTACGAGGTCTCGGGAATGTCGGAGAGAAGCAGCTCGAGCACCATCTTCTGGCTGGTCACGGCGCGCGCGCTGTCGGTGGTCACCTCCATCCCGTCCCTGGGATAGCGGCAGCAGGAGGGCGCGAGTACGCGCTCACCTTTGACCTCGACCACGCAGGCGCGGCAGTTGCCGTCGGGCCGCATTCCTTCCTTGTAGCAGAGGTGCGGGATTTCGATGCCGTAGTGTTTGGCGGTCTCGATGAGGGTTTCGTCCGACCTGCCGACGACGGTCTTGCCGTTGAGCTTGAACTCAACCGGCATCGTCGCCGCCTGCGCGGTGCTTATGCGGTCCATCGGTCACCTCTCGCCGTCACGTAACTTCCTGCGGGAAGTATTTCATCACAGAAAGCATCGGGTTGGGTGCAGCCTGCCCCAGTCCGCAGATCGAGGCATCCATCATCGCCTGCGACAGCTCCTTCAAGAGCGGCTGGTCCCAAGTATGTTTGGGGGACCCCGTCCCTTCCCCCATGGGGGATTTCTCAATGAGCTTCAGCATCTTCGCCGTGCCCACCCGGCAGGGCGTGCACTGGCCGCAGGATTCCTCGGAGAAGAACTTCGTCAGGTTGCGTGCGGCGCTCGTCGCACGATCCTTGTCTGAGAGAATCACCACCGCCGCCGAGCCGATGAAGCAACCGTATTGATTCAAGGTATCGAAGTCGAGCGGGATATCCGCCATCGACGCGGGGAGAATCCCGCCCGAGGCCCCGCCGGGAAGGTAGCCGTAGAACTTGTGACCATCGAGCATCCCGCCGCAATACTCGGCGATCAGCTCCTTCACCGTGATGCCGGCGGGCGCGAGATGCACGCCGGGCTTATTCACGCGGCCGCTCACCGAGAAGGAGCGCAGGCCCTTGCGCCCGTTGCGTCCCTGGGAAGCAAACCAGTCCGCACCGCGTTCGAGTATTTCGCGAACCCAGTGCAGCGTCTCCATGTTGTGCTCGAGCGTGGGCCGGCCGAAAAGTCCCACCTGCGCGACGTACGGCGGGCGCAAGCGCGGCATGCCGCGCTTGCCCTCGATCGACTCGATCATCGCCGACTCCTCGCCGCAAATATAGGCGCCGGCACCGCGGCGAAGATGAATCAGCGGGAGCTTGCACGGCGGATTCGCCTGCAGCGCGGCGATTTCCTTTTCGAGGATGGCGCGGCAGCCGTGGTATTCGTCGCGAAGGTAGATGTAGATCTCCGCGATATCGACCGCCCAGGCCGCGATGAGCGCGCCCTCGATGAAGCGGTGCGGATCGCGCTCGAGATACCAGCGGTCCTTGAAGGTGCCCGGCTCGCCCTCGTCGATGTTGATCGCCATCAGGCGCGGCGCCGGCTCTGCGGCGACGGATTTCCATTTGCGCCCAGCCGGAAAGCCTGCGCCGCCCAGGCCGCGCAGGCCCGAGTTCTCCATCACGGCAATGACGTCCTCGCGCTTTTTCGCGCCGTCGATGCACGATTGGGCGAGCGAATAACCGCCCTTCGCGCGGTACGCGGCGTAGTCGACGTACGCAGGACTCACGACGTCACTGTGCGGGTGCGATTCACGCGATCCGGGCGCGGGGTGCATCACCGACTTCGCTTTCACGAGTGCGGCAATCTTTTCGATACTCGCGTGCGGCAACGGATTCTGGCCGACGACCGCGGCGGGGGCGGTCTCGCAGCGCCCGATGCAGGGCGCGTGCAGCACGCGCACGTCCTTTCCAAGGATCCCGGGCAGCTGCGCGAGCAGGTCCTTCGCGCCGGCCATCTCGCAGGCGATGGAGTCGCACACGCGCACCGTGATCGCAGGCGGGGCGGTGTCGCCGTCCTTGATCACGTCGAAATGATGATAGAAAGTCGCGACCTCGTAGACCTCGGTCATTGCGAGCTTCATCTCGTCGGCAAGCGCGACAAGGTGCGCGGCCGACAGATGCCCGTAGCGGTCCTGGATCCGGTGCAGGTATTCGATCAGCAGGTCGCGCCGCCGGTCCTGCAGCAGCGCGGCTACCTCCTCGCGTGCCCGCGGATCGACCTGGCGTCCCTTGGGCGTCGCGCGCACTCGGGCGCGTTTTTTTTCCGGCGGCTGCGATTTCGAAGGAGCCCGGTCGTTCATCCGTTCATTCTACTGCCGGGGTTTCCGGCAAAAGCTTGACAGGCATCAATAATTCGAACGCGGGGCCGGCGGAGCCCGCCGCGCTATTTGAGCACCGACTTCAGCAGCCGGCCCATTTCGGCGGGATTCCTGGTGACCTTGATTCCGCACTCCTCCATCACCTGGAGTTTTTCCTGCGCAGTGCCCTTGCCGCCTGAAATGATCGCACCGGCGTGCCCCATCCTCTTTCCGGGCGGCGCGGTGACCCCGGCGATGAAACCGACCACGGGTTTCTTCATGTTGGCCTTGACCCAGAGCGCGGCGGTCTCTTCGTCGTTGCCGCCGATTTCGCCGACCATGATCACGGCGTCGGTTTCGGGATCGTCGTTGAACATCTTCAGGACGTCGATGTGTTTCAGGCCGTTCACCGGATCGCCACCGATGCCAACGCAGGACGATTGTCCGAGACCGAGCTCCATCAGCTGCCCGACCGCTTCGTAGGTCAAGGTGCCGGAGCGCGACACCACGCCGATGCGGCCCTTCTTGTGGATGTGGCCGGGCATGATGCCGATCTTGATCTCGCCGGGCGTGATGATGCCGGGGCAGTTGGGGCCGATCAGCATCGTCCGCCTGCCCTGCATCCTGTACTTGGTGCCGATCATGTCGCGCACCGGAATGCCCTCGGTGATGCAGATGGCGAGGTCGAGGTCGGCTTCGATCGCTTCGTCGATCGCCGCGGCGGCGAAGGGCGGCGGCACGTAGATCACCGAGACGTTGGCGCCGGTCTTCTGCTTCGCCTCTTTCACCGTGGCGAAGATCGGGATGCCTTCGCAGGACTCGCCGGGCTTCTTCGGATTCACTCCGGCGACGTAGCAGGTCTTGCCGTTCGCGTACTCCTTGCCCATCTTGGTGTGGAACTGCCCGGTCTTGCCGGTGATGCCCTGCGTCATCACCCGGGTGTTCTTGTCGATGAGGATGGACATCAGTGTTTCTCCTTGGACGCTTGAGACTTTTGGTCTCGGCCGCTCACTAAAGTTCGCTTAACTTGCATTTCATGCATGTTAGCCTCGCCCAAAGTCTCAAGCCCGGCCGCCGCTGGCGGCCGCGACGACTTTTTGCGCGGCATCCGCCATGTTGCTGCCCGAGATGATGGGTAGCCCCGACTCGGCGAGGATCTTCTTGCCCAGATCGACGTTGGTGCCTTCCAGGCGCACCACCAGCGGCACGCGCAGGCTCACCTGCTTCGCCGCCGCGACTACGCCCGCAGCGATCACGTCGCATTTCATGATGCCGCCGAAGATGTTGACGAGGATCGCCTTCAGGTGCGGGATGCGCAGCATGATCTTGAAGGCCTCGGTGACCTTCTCGGTGGTGGCGCCGCCGCCGACATCGAGAAAATTGGCGGGGCTGCCGCCGTAGAGCTTGATGATGTCCATGGTGGCCATCGCGAGGCCCGCCCCGTTGACCAGGCAGCCGATGTCGCCGTCCAGTTGTATATAGTTGAGGTCGTACTTCGAGGCCTCGACTTCCTGGGGATCCTCCTCGTCCAGGTCGCGGAGCTGCTGCCATTCGGGATGGCGGAAGCCAGCGTTGTCGTCGAAGTTGATCTTGGCGTCGAGCGCGACGACCTTGCCGTCGCCGGTGAGAATGAGCGGGTTGATCTCGGCGAGGCTCGAATCAGTCTCGTCGAAAGCCTGGTACAGCCCTTTGAGTATCGCGCGTGCCTGGGGCACGCTCGCCGCGGGAATGCCGATCTTCGCCGCAATGCCGTCCGCCTCGGCGTCCTTCAGTCCGGTACCCGGATCGATGAACACCTTGTGTATCTTCTCCGGAGTGCGCGCGGCGACTTCCTCGATGTCCATGCCGCCTTCGCTCGAGGCCATCAGCGCGACACGCTGCGTGCCGCGGTCCACCACCATGCCGACGTAGAGCTCCTTCTTGATGTCGGCGCCTTCTTCGATGAGGAGCCTTCGCACCTTCTGCCCTTCGGGCCCGGTCTGGTGCGTCTTCAGCATCATGCCGAGGATCTTGCCGGCCCACTCGCGCACCTCCGCCTCGGACTTCGCGACCTTCACGCCGCCGCCCTTGCCGCGGCCGCCGGCGTGGATCTGCGCCTTGACCACCCAGACCTTGCCGCCGAGCTCGCGCACGGCCTTGACCGCTTCGTCGACGGAAAAGCACGGGATGCCACGTGGAGTAACAACACCGTACTTGCGAAGAATTTCTTTTGCCTGGTATTCGTGGATTTTCATATCGCCCTGTCCGAATGTTAGCGCAATGATCGCCGCGCGCGGTGCCTGCGCTCATTGACCCGCGTCAAGCGTCCGAAAAGCGGTGGCTGGCAGCGCCCGGCCGATACCGAGAATTACGCGAGCTTCATGACCACCATGCCGAGGACGTTGGCCGCGGAATCGGCGCGGTCCGACATGTTGGAAATGTGGCGGTAAACCTCGCGGCGGTAGAAGAGACCCGGCAGCAGCTGCGGATCGGTGGCGCGCGCGAACAAGTCCTTGATGGCCGCGCGGTACAGGCGCTCGACTTCGCGTTCCATCGTGTGGACTTCGTGAGCATGGTCGCCGGCAACGCGGGGATTTTTGGCGAGCCGCAGGATTGCCTGTTCGAGTTGCTGCGCCTCCTGGCACACCAGTCCCACCATGCGCCGGATGTCGTCGTCGGCATCCACCCTAAGGATGTTCATCTCCTCCATGGTCGTCAGCGCGTAAGTCACCATGTCCTCGTAGCAATGGGACAGGTTGAAGATATCTTCCCGATCGAGCGGCGTGATGAAGGTCTTGTGCAGTTCATCGATCAGCACCTGGCGCAGCTCGCTTGCATTGTCGGCCAGCGTGCGCAGAGTGTCGATCGTGTCCGTATTCACGTCCTCGAGCTTGTGCTCCAGGTACCGGGCTGCCTCGACCGATTTGGCGGCCTGTGCAACCAGCATGGAGATGAATTTGTTGTCCTCTTTCACGTGCCCGTCGAACCATCCCATTTCAGCCTCCGCGCGTCAGCGTCGCCTCGACAAGGAAATAAAGCGGTACGGCCAGCAGCATCGCCGCCGGCAGGGTCAGGATCCATGCGAGCGCGATCTCGCCGAGAGCGGACCATCGCACCTGGGACTTGCGCTCGGCCGCACCGGCCCCGACGATCGCGAGGCTCACCACCTGCGTGGTGCTGACCGGCCATCCGGCGAGCGACATCGCCAGGATCACCGCCGCGGAGGCCGTCTGCGAAGTGAAGCTGTGAATCGGGCGGATCCGGTAGAAGCGCAATCCCAGAGTGCGGATGATGCGCCAGCCCCCGACCGCCGTCCCGAGCGCGATCGCCGATGCGCTCAGCGCGATGGCCCACCACGGCACGACGAACGCCGGCGTCAGTCCCAGCGTCAACAACCCCAGCGCGATCATGCCGACCGTCTTCTGCGCGTCGTTGGCGCCGTGACTCATGGCGAGCGCCGCCGCGGTGAGTACCTGCACGCGGGACAGCGCGATATTGGCTTTGGGAGTCGCATTGCGCAGCAGCCAGCGAGTCGCTTGCATGATGGCGAGCGCGGCGATGAAGCCGAGGATCGGCGAGGTCAGCAACGCGACCGCCACCTTCCAGAGCCCTTGCGTCTGGATCGCGGCAGGGCCGGATGCGGTCGCCGCAGCGCCGATCAGCGCGCCGATGAGCGCGTGGGACGAGCTCACAGGAATGCCGAAATACCAGGTCACCGCGTTGCACGCGCCCGCGCTCAGGAGCGCGGCGAGCACCACGGCGATCGTAATCGATTGCGGATGCACCACGCTCGCTCCGACCGTTTCGGCGACGGCGACACCGAGCAGAAACGGGCCCGCCAGGCTCGCCAGCGCGGCGAGGATGAGCGCGCCTCGCGCGCTCATCGCGCGCGAGGCGATGATGGTCGCGACCGAGTCCGCGCTGTCGTGCACGCCGTTGAGAAAGTCGAACACAAGAGCGACGGCGAGCAATACCAGCAGCAGCGTCAGCGGCGACATCGTTCAGGACGACACGTCCCGGAGAAGATGCTCCGCGAGTTCGACGAAGCCGGCGCCCGAGGCCGCGTGCGTCACGAATTTCGGCGACGCGGCGATCCGCGCCTCGAAGCGGCGCACGTTCGCCACCCCTACGGAATTCTCGAAGAAGCCGAACATCGGGGCATCGTTCGCCGAGTCGCCGACGAATACGAACTCCCGGTTCGACCGATCGAGATCGAGGCCGAAGCGCTCCGCGAACAGCAAGCGGCTCGTCGCGAGCTTGTCGTAGCCGCCAAACCAGCCGTTGACGTGGATCGAGCTGATCTTGGCGTTGAGTCCTGCCTCCCGCATCAACGTCGCGATCCGCTCGGCCGCCTCGAGCGGCAGCGCCGGCACGTCCTCGCAGTAGTCGATCGCGAGGTCCGTCTCGCGGTACGGCTGGTCGGCGGCGATCGCGCAGCCGGGCACCGCGGCAAGGATTTGCCGCGCGATACTGTCCAGACGCGCGCGCTTTTGCGCGCGCGCCGGCGCGTCCTCCAGAAAGCGCTTGCGCAGCTTGCCCTCGGAAAAGAAGAAATAGAAGGCGCCGTTCTCGCCCACCACCGCGTCCACCGGCCACATGCGCGCGATGTGGTCGCACCATCCGGCGGGGCGCCCGGTCACCGGCACGACGATCTTGCCCGCGACGTGCAGGCGATCGAGCGCCGTGTAAGCGTCACCGGTCAGCTTACCCGCCGTCGTCAACGTCTCGTCGATGTCCACGAGTACGGCCCTCACGCCGCGCGCGTCGAGCTCGGCAAGCGCCCTCATGTCACCCGAACAAGCCGCCGACCCGCGTACCGGCGATGCGATTGACGATGAAAAGGCTCAGCGCGCACACGGCGATCAGGATCACTCCGAGCGCGGCCGCCTGGCTCTGCGAGCCGGCGATGTAGAAGCTGAAGATGCCGTAGGGAATCATCTCGTTGCCGCCGGT